>JAJAZB010000436.1 GCA_026785975.1 Cytophagaceae bacterium
GGCTAATTGTCCGGGGGTCAGGCAGACCAATGCGTTCATCACCGGGGCCATTGCGACAATGGTTGCACGTTGGCAGCCCCTTTTTTCTCGGCACCTTCCGGGATGAGCAGCACCGTGATAGTGCCTTTGGTGTTGGGTGGCATTTTCACTTCAAAACCGACTAACGACGTACCCGGATTGGGCGCGTCGTAGTCCCGTGGCGGGTCGGTCGACCAGGTTTTCATCGTTATTTTAGCGGGTTCCTGAACTTGTATAATCAATTTTTTGCCGTTTTTCGTAAGTTCAACCCGGTTTTCACCGGTGATCTTCACCTCCGCCGGAGTCAGTAGAGTCCAGCGAACGGTGGTTTCTTTGGACAAGGTTTCAACTTCATCTCGCACAACGACGTAAGCCTTGTCGAGCACGGCAATTCCGCGATTGGCTTTGGCCAACGAACCTTTGTACAAACTGCTGATGTCGGTGGTCGCGTTCATAAACAGGGGCTTGTCTGAAGAACCCGTGAGGGGTGCATTGCCGTCTACTTTCTGCAATTCATCGTTGACGGTGAGGGTGTTATGCACCCGGTTGGAGTAGCGAAATACTTCCCAACGTTGGGCATCCTGGGTCCGGCCAAACAGTTGAACGCCCTTCGATTCCAACGATTCGTACTCCTGCATCCCAAAATCCATAGCCCAGCGAACCCCATCGGCTTCCATGATGAAGGAGCCAACGTCCATGTGGGCGTGATTGACGGAAGGCGAACCCGCTTTCAGTCCCACATAAATCGCGGCGGGATCCGTCCAGGAGGTGCGCATTAGGGCCACCGGGCTTTTCCCCGCGCCAACCCACATCGTCGATTTCGGTGCCAAGATGTTGTTGATTCCCATGCCTCCGCCCCAACTCATAATGGCGGGCAGCAAGCGGTTTTTCACGTGTTTGCTGGCATCGCTACTCGCCAGGCGACTCCGCTCCACCCACAGCAGGGACGGGTCTTTCAGTCGGCTGGCAAACCAGAACATAGCCGGTTGCAACCCGCCGCCCGATCCCGCATCCGAATAGTTGAAGGAGTTGCCGGACGGGCCGGTCATGTGTTGTAAATACCCGGCGGTTTGCAAAAATCCGGGCTGCGCAATTAGCCCAAAATCGGTACCGAATACTTTTTCAATTGCACTGATAAACATGACGTTGAAACTCGTTCCGTAGCCCCAGTACCCGTAGCCTTCGGGGTAGGCTCCCCCCGGACTGTAGTCTTCCATGGGCAGGACAATGCTTTCGATGGCGCGGTTAATCAGCCTTTTGGCCAGTTCCGGCTGGTCTTCCTGAATGGCCAGGGCACCGTAGGTCATGCCCGCGTTACAGACCTGGTTCCAGTTGTTAGAAGCCTTCAGCCAACCGTTGAATTTGGGGTTGAGAGACGGCTCAAGGCCCTTTTTTAGTATCGCTTCGCGGATGATGGAACGTGATTTTTCGGACAAACCGGTGTAGAGCCAGTCGTAGCCGATGGCGGCGGCCATGGTCATTTCGGCCACGTCGAGGAAGTGCGAGGGATTCCAATCGCTGAACGCCGAGATGGCCAGAAGTTCTTTCTCGGCCCGTTGCAGATACGCTTCCTGCTGCGTCATGCGGTAAGCGTAAGAAAGCAGAAATAGTCGCCGCAGGGCTTCCCGGGATTTATCCAGCAGCCGACGGCCGATCTGAATCCGTTCGACCGGAGGCACCTTCAACAAAACATCGCATTCGGCCAGAATGCCCTGGTGCAGTTTCGCCCAGGTTTTATCTGACGCGACGGTTTTTTTGATGGCCTGCTCCTCGCCTTTCAGCAGCAAAATTCGGGGATGATCGGGAAATTTTACGGTCCCTACCCGATCCACCTGCGCGGTGACGGAGGCACTAATCAGCAAGAGGCCAGCTAAACTATTCAGGTAAGATTTAGAGGAGCGCATCAGGAATTATCGTTTAGGAGTCGATTTAAATAAGGCAAAATCCGCCGGGGCTATACTCAGAGGCTGCCAATAAAAAAGGCGGTAAGGATTCTCCTTACCGCCTTTTTTATTGGAACAGGGCTAATTTTTAGCTGACGGGGTAGCTACGAACTTTAGTTGGGAACGCCCAGTTCGTAGCTACCCCCGGCAAAGTCGAATCAATGTTGTTTGGTTTGGGTAGCGGGGTGCAATCGTACGGGCGAACCGCTGTTTTTCCCAGAAAAGACTATCCCAGTTTGCTGAGAAAAAAGGCGCTTAGAAAGCCCAGCACCGTGATCATGCCCGTGAAATTATGGGTCGTCTCAAACGCTTCGGGCAGCATCGTGTCGGCAATCATCGCCAGCACTGCCCCGGCGGCTACGGCGGTCGTGGCCGCAACCACTTCCCCCGAGAAATTACTGAAAATCGAATACCCGGCCAGCGAAGACAGCCCCGAAATCAGCGCGATGCCCCCCCAGAGCAACAGAACGTAGTGAGCCGGGCGTCCGGCCTTCTTCATGCCCGCCGCGCTGGACAGGCCTTCGGGTAGATTGGAGAGAAAAATGGCCACGACGGCCACGACGTTCACCGCGCCACCCGCCAGCAGACTGAGGCCAATTACAATGCTTTCAGGAATTCCGTCGAGCAAGGCCCCGATGGCCAGCGCCATGCCGTTATCCCCGCCGGAGTTGGCTTTGGTTTGATGTTGCTGCCATTCCTGGTGTTGCTGAAGACCGGAGCGTTTGCGGTGTTTGGCCCCCTGCCGGGCCAGCAGCCAGTTGGCCCCGGTGTAAACTCCCGCCCCACCCACAAACCCAATGGCGGTGGCGTTGAAACCGCCCCGTTCAAACGCATCCTCCATCAACTCCAGCGAAAGGGTCGAAATCAAGACCCCACTGCCAAAAGCCATCACGGCGGCGATGATTCGCTGGGACACCTGGACGTAATAACCAATGACCGCGCCCAACACCAGCGCCGAACCGGAGACCAGCCCCCAAAAGCCAGCCATTGCCCAGGTTGGAAACGTCATCGCTGGAGTTTTGAAAGTTGAATTGACTACGCGTAAACCTCGTAGCGGACCTATCGATAGAGGTCTGGGGCTGTACGCAACGCGGCCTGAATCTTACCTTTCAATTCATCCGTACTGGCCCCGGTAACATCGAGCAGGTAGTGGCGCGGATCGGGGATTCGCTTAACCGTGAGTTGCTCATTTTCAACGCCTTCTACGGTCTTCAAACGGCTGGCCACGTATTCTTGGAGGCCTTTTGGAGTTACCTCAATCTGGAGGAGAGCGTCATCATCGATTTCTATGTTGATCTGCATGGTTTTAAAGATTACGGGTGTGGGTAAAGTTGCAATTTCTGTACTTTGACTAAATAAAGCACTTTGGTTTAAATATCAATGCATTAATTATACAAATTTGCCGGATTTTTTAGACTACGTGGAAGAAACGCAAAACGGGATTTATAAAGAGTTATCTGGCATTGAATGCCCCCACGCAACAGCAGTCCTCTGGTGATAAATGTCGTACAGGTGTACCCCGATGAGTTCGTGGCTACTGGCATTGAGGTAGGCATTATCGCCGGAAAGAAAATATTCCTCCCGGCATTCAATCAACTCGTGTACATCCACAATTTGCATAGTCCAGCGTCTTCCTGCCCGCACAAACAGGCGACATCCCCGCTTGCGCAGCCAATGGCTAAGGGGTTCCCGGTGCGGAAAATGCGTCAGAATCACGACGTTCTGCCGGTAGGGTTGGAGGCCGTTCAGGATGACTTTCAGGTGTTGCCGGACCGTTCCGAGTCGAACCAACTGGCTCAATCTTGCTAAGGTGCCTGACGTTAGTTGCTTAAGAAAATTTTTGATTCTGGGAAAAGTCAGGTTTAGCCGTTCATCGCCTTCCTGCTGGCTGTTCGACGGTTGGGAAATAGTCTTTCGCGCGTTTTGGAGTGCATCGTGCCCTACCTGCAACACAATCAGGTCGTACTGGCACAGGGGAATTTGGGCTAACAGGCTCGGCACGGTACACAGGGTCGAAGGGGTGTAGCAGTTTAGGATTACCCGCTGGCCGGATTGGCGAAGGCGCCGGGCAAACTGTTCCGTAAATCGTTGTTGGTCAGGTACCCGGTAGGTATGAAAATCGCCAATTACTAAAACATAGGTCGTATTCATGGTCTAAACATTTACGGATGGTAACTCGTGGAAAATCTACTGAACAGGAGTTGCCACCCTTCCCTTCAATCTGGTTGATTGTAGAAGTGATTCACTTGGGAAATACGCCAGAAAGACCCCTAACGTTGCCTGATCGAGACGAAATGCGGTAAATCAGTGGATTGTTGCGGCCAACGGGCGAATTGTCGCGGCTGCCGGATTGCACTCGTACGCCAGGAAGTGATACGGCCGGGTTTGCCTGATCTGAAAGAAGGCAGCAGGCACATTTTTCTAACCCACTTAGCCCGTGGTCAGGCCGGGGAAGCAGTAAGTTTGCTATTCGACCTCGAAATGAAAACGAAGCGTATCCCTTCGTTCGTTGTTCGTCTAACCATCAAACCAGTTTCCCATTAAACTCTGTCAACCAATGAAAAAACTAACCGCCCTCACCATTTGTATGCTCCTTTCGGGGCTGACGTTCGCCCAAACCTGGATGGCCGACAAAGCCCACACCCGGGTAGGTTTTACCGTCACTCACCTCCTGCTTTCGGAGGTAGATGGCAACTTCAAAACCTTCGACGCTAAAATTACTTCCGCCAAACCCGATCTTTCGGATGCCGTTTTTGAACTGACCGCCGACATCAACAGCATCGACACCGACAACGAGCGCCGGGATAACGATTTGAGAAGTGACAAATACTTTGATGTAGCCAAACACCCAACTCTGACGTTCAAAAGCACTTCGTTCCAGAAAGTGGAAGGCAAAAAATACAAAATGATGGGCAACCTCACGATGCGTGGCGTGACCAAACCCATGACGCTGGAGGTCACGATGAATGGCCCCACGACGATGGGTAAGCAGGAAAAAGCCGGTTTTAAAGTCACCGGAATGCTCAAGCGCTCCGACTTCAGCCTGGGTACGGTTCCGGTAGCGGTGGTCAGCGATGAGGTCGAACTCAAAGCCAACGGCGAATTTGTCAGGCAGGATCCAGCCGCCCCGGCACCGGCAAAATAATTGGCGTTGCTCTGCATTTATCCCTACACCCGATGGCAGAAGCGCCCGGATGTAGGGATTTTTTTTGTCGCTTTGCGCCAAACTTTGCGCAACTGAATCGGGTTGACTGCTGTTAAGGGATTTTTGTAGCCTCCCCAGTTGCAGGCTATCGTTACCTGATTTTCGACCACCAACTTTCGCCCGATTCATGCAACTACTCTACAGCTACCTTCGCCATTACTGGGCTTTGCTGGCCCTGGCTTTGGTCCTGGCCACGATCAATCAGGTTTTTTCGCTGCTCGATCCCTATATTTTTCGCAAAATTATTGACCAGTACGTTGTCAAACCCGGTGGCACCGGCCTGGTAGAGTCCCTGAACTTCTGGCGCTTTTTGAGCGGTGGGGCCGGGATTCTGATTTTGCAGGCCCTGGGGGTAGCGATGGTCAGCCGCATCGCCAAGAACTTTCAGGATTACTACGTCAACGTTATCACCCAACGACTGGGCGCCCGGATGTACGGCGACGGGCTGAGGCACTCGCTCGAACTGCCCTACCAGGTGTTTGAAGATCAGCGCTCGGGCGAAACCCTGGGTAAACTTCAGAAGGTGCGAACCGACGTCGAGAAGCTGATTCAGTCGTTTGTCAATGTGTTGTTCACCTCCATCGTCGGCATCGTGTTTGTGATGTGGTACGCCAGCACGGTGTACTGGCCCATTGCTCCCGCCTATTTTCTGACCATCCCGCTGCTGGGTTTTGTGAGTTCGCTGTTGAGTCGGAAAATCAAGGTCGTGCAGAAAACTATCGTGGCCGAAACGACCGCGCTGGCGGGCTCGACCACCGAAAGTTTGCGCAACATCGAACTGGTCAAAAGTTTGGGCCTGGCTCAGCAGGAAACCGAACGTCTGAACGCCACCACCGAGAAAATCCTGCGCCTTGAACTCAAAAAGGTGCGCTACATCCGCTCGCTATCGTTTGTGCAGGGGACTTTCGTCAACCTGCTCCGCAACGCCATCATGTTGCTGATGCTGTTTTTGGTGGTACAGGGCAAGATTACGGTGGGCGAATTTTTCTCGCTTTTCATTTACTCCTTCGCCATTTTCGGCCCTTTGCAGGAGTTGGGCAACATCATCAACGTGTACCGGGAAACGGAGGCTTCGCTGGCCAATTTCCAGGAAATTCTCGACACGCCCCGCGACATGAAGCCCGCCCACCCCCGGACCGTCAACCAAATCGAAACCCTCGCGTTTGAAGACGTGCGGTTTAAACATCTTTCCGCCGATACCTACGCCCTCGACGGCATTTCGTTCGATGTCGGGTTGGGCGAAACCATCGCTTTCGTGGGGCCTTCCGGCTCGGGCAAAACCACGCTGGTGAAGTTGCTGGTGGGTTTGTACGCGCCCCAGGCGGGTCGGATTTTGTACAACGGCATTCCGGGTTCGGCGGTCGATTTAGACGAGTTGCGCGAGCAAATCGGCTTTGTCACGCAGGATACGCAGCTTTTTGCCGGTACCATCCGCGAAAACCTGCGCTTTGTCGCGCCCCAGGCCACGGATGCCGAGTGCCTGACGGCCTTGCGCCAGGCAGCGGCTGACTCCTTGCTCAGCCGTGCCCCCCAGGGCCTCGACACCGTGATTGGCGAAGGCGGGGTGAAAGTTTCGGGGGGTGAAAAGCAGCGCCTGAGCATTGCCCGCGCGTTGTTGCGCCACCCCACGTTGCTGGTTTTTGACGAGGCGACTTCCGCACTGGATTCGCTGACGGAGGAGGAAATCGGGAAAACGGTGCGCCAACTTTCGGGGTCACGACAGCACATCACGATTCTGATTGCCCACCGGTTGAGTACCGTTTTACACGCCGACCGGATTTATGTGCTCGAACACGGCCAGGTAGCCGAGCAGGGGCGTCACGCGGATCTGTTGATTCAGAAGGGGCTGTACTACGCCATGTGGCGGCAGCAAATCGGCGAACGTAAGGAACTGGTGGCGGTGTAATAACCTTCCTGACCAGTTCAGTTATTCGCCAGGGCTCCGTGGCGTGGCCGTTTTTTTTGTAAAAATTCGGGGTACATTCGTTCACACTAATCCAGAACTTCAGCCATGACCACCCCCGACGACACCCTGACGCCCGGCGAAGATCGCCACGCCGACAACGAGTTGAAAAAACTGAGGCTCGAACTCGAACACGGGGCCAAGTTTTTTGAAGGATCAACGAAAGCCTCACCGGAGTTGATGGGCGACTGGCTGGATCACGTGGCCAACTACGAGGCGCAGCACAAAAATGCCCGGATGCTGACCGTGTACACCTACGTTGGCCAGCCTAATTTCCGCGACGAAACCGACCTGACCGACGAGGAAATCGGCCCCGAACTCGAACGACTGTTGCAGCTAATGGCCGATAACGACGTAGTGCTCGACGTGCTCGCCCCCGAAGATTACGACGACCGCACCCTGTACCGTTTTGTGACCGAAGAACTGTTCATCGAAGGAACCGACGACATCCGCATTCCGGGTAGTTTCAAGCATTTCACGTACGAAGAATTTCATCCCAACCCCCGCTACGACGTGGTAAACCGTTGCGCCGAGTTTATCGAACTGCTCGCCAAAGGCAATTTTGACAAACTAACCTGGGGCATGGACAGTCCGTTTTACGACCGTACCCAGTCGCCGCACGGCTTCAAAGCCCGGCCCGAGGTACGCCAGAAACTGGATGAACTCGTGGCCCGCTGGCACCCAATGGTGGTTCTGGAC
>JAJAZB010000437.1 GCA_026785975.1 Cytophagaceae bacterium
ACTTGTTGCGCTGTTGAATATCAGTTAGTTAGTCAAATAGAAATTCCAAATGCCAGCACAAACCAATAACGCTGTTTCGTAAACATTTACATGGTGTGTTCGCAACCGATCACTCAAATAACGATACCGTTTCAAGCCACTGATGGCATTCTCCACATAAATACGCTCCGAACTAATGCGCGTATTTTCCGCCTTTTGAGAAGTACTTGATTCTCCACCTTTCGGCTTCTTCGTTGGCTGCATAATGTACTGACAATCATAGTCTTTAGCGAATCCCTGGTAGCCTGAGTCAAGCCCAACTGATTGCTCACTAAACCAGGGAAAATCCGCCGAAAATTCACCCTTTAATTGCTTGTAATCATGGGTTTTGCCCACCCAACAAAATGAATATACCTATCCGCTGTTGCCCGAATTAAGGTCTTGACGGTAGGCGCTTTTTTTTTCCACTATTGAGGTCTTTCTGATAGTCCCCATCGACGGGTCGTTGGGTACGTTGCTCGGTTGCGTCAATCAAGATCGTTCCTTTAGGGGCGAAGTAGGCCTTGAAGTCATCAACGCTCTCAAAGGGCTGTTTAGGTGCGTGACCCGACCCCAATAAAGCGGCTTCGATGACCGGCAAACCAATGGTCTGATTCCGCTTGGCTGTTGAGCCATCCATGCCGGTAGTGAACCCCAGTAAATCGAAGGAAAGGTTTGATTTTAAGCTAAATAGGGTGAACAAGAGCAGGTCTTCATATGTACTTAGGGTTGGTTGCTGAGGGCATTCGGCCTGGCGTTGCTGGATGGAAAGGCCGTACATTTGTTGGTAAGCAGCGGGCAACAAGGCGAGTAACTTCAGGAAACGGGACTTGTCTAATCCCGTAGCAGATC
Organism: Cytophagaceae bacterium; assembly: GCA_026785975.1. Taxonomy (GTDB): domain Bacteria; phylum Bacteroidota; class Bacteroidia; order Cytophagales; family Spirosomataceae; genus JAJAZB01. Next base: position 871 of record JAJAZB010000437.1, read on the forward strand.
GCCAGTGGCGGTCGGTTTTTAAGTCAGATGTTGAGAGCTTCATACACAAAGGTAACCCGTTGCAACAACTCTAATAAACCTACAGCAAAGTGACTGCCAACGCAAGAATGAAAGTTTGTACATTTGTTTAGGTATGGCGGCAGTCATTAAAGTAATAATTCCGGCGTTTAACGAGGAGTGGGCTATCGGTCTGGTATTGGCTGAAATTCCTGATTTAGTGTCAGAGGTGATAGTTGTCAATAATAATTCGACGGATCAAACCGCTCGGGTAGCGGCTGAAGCCGGAGCCACCGTGCTGCATGAGGCCCGACAAGGGTACGGTTCAGCTTGTTTAAAAGGCATTGACTATCTAAAGCAACAAGAGCTTTGGCCCGATATTGTTGTATTCCTTGATGCGGATCATTCCGATTATCCCGAAGAATTAGGGCAGTTGGTAGCGCCTATTTTAGAGGCCGACGTAGAAATGGTGATTGGTTCGAGAGCGTTAGGGCAACGGCAACGCGGCTCCATGATGCCCCAACAGATCGTTGGCAACTGGCTGGCAACGACTCTTTTGCGATGGCTATACGGCGTTCGTTACACTGATTTAGGGCCATTCAGGGCCATTCGATTCAAAACGTTGCTGGACCTCGATATGCGTGACACCACGTATGGCTGGACGGTTGAAATGCAACTCAAAGCCGCTAAACAAACCCTTTCCGTTCGGGAGGTTCCGGTCCGCTACCGACGCCGCATAGGTACTTCAAAAATCTCTGGAACGCTCAAAGGCACACTATTCGCAGGATGGAAAATCATCACGACTATTTTCCGCTATCTCTGATGGAGAAGCTACTTCTGGTTGCCTACACCATTCCGCTGGCGTTGGTTTTCTTCATGAGTTTGGTACAACTTAACCTGGTTATTTCTTACCTCAAGTACCAGCAACGCCTGAAGCAACCTACTGAGCCGCTATTGGATGGTGCTCTTCCATATGTCACGATTCAATTGCCAATCTACAACGAATTGTACGTTGCTGAACGTCTGCTGGACTGTATTGCTGAATTACGCTATCCTCGCGAGCGGCTTGAAATCCAGGTGCTCGATGATTCGACGGATGAAACTGTGGCATTGATTGCCCGAAAAGTAGAAGAGTTGCGCAAAATGGGCCTAACCATTTTCCACATTCGCCGCACGAATCGACAAGGGTACAAGGCCGGGGCCTTAGCCGAAGGGCTTAAACGGGCTAACGGGGAGGTTGTTGCGATATTCGATGCTGATTTCCTCCCGAAGGCGGAATTTCTTAAACGTACCGTGCCCTACTTTCAGGACCCGAGTATTGGCATGGTGCAATCCCGTTGGGAACATCTGAATAAAGATTATTCGGTGCTTACCCGCATCCAGGCTTTTGCTCTCGATGGTCATTTTATCGTGGAGCAACAGGGGCGCCACGCTGGTAATCACTTCATCAATTTTAACGGTACGGCGGGGGTGTGGCGGAAAACCTGCATTGAGGAGGCCGGAGGTTGGCAGGCCGACACGCTGACCGAAGATCTCGACCTGAGTTACCGGGCGCAATTGAAAGGATGGAAATTCAAGTATCTGGAGAATTTAGGGTCTCCCGCCGAATTGCCGGTAGAGATGAATGCGCTCAAATCGCAGCAGTACCGCTGGACGAAAGGCGCGGCGGAATGCGCCCGGAAACACGCCGTTGGGTTATTCTCATCGCCTTCGGTGCGTTGGAGTGATAAAGTTCACGCACTGGCGCACTTGTTTTACAGTTCTACCTTCGTCTGTTTGGTTGTGCTGGCGTTGCTGAGCGTTCCCGTTTTGTTTGTGAAAAGTTTTTACCCCGAACACCGCGAATGGTTTAGTTGGATGTCCTGGTTTCAACTGAGCGGAATTATTCTGGCCGTGTTTTACTGGGTTGCTTACAAAAATGCCACTCAAAACGCTCATTTCGGCAGATTCCTGCTGGACTATCCCGTGTTTATGGTTATCTGGATGGGATTATCCCTGCATAATGCCATCGCCGTCATTGAAGGATATTTAGGTCGTAAAACGCCATTTATCCGAACGCCCAAGTTTGCTGTGATTGGCAAAGCCGTTGCCGGGCAACAAGCGGAGTGGCAACAAAACAAGTACGTGTCCTGGAAAATACCCGGCATGACCTGGATTGAAGCCTTATTCGTTTTGTATTTTGTCGGAGGATTATATTTGGCTTGGCGCTGGAACGACTACAGTTTTGTGCTTTTCCACCTGATGCTGACTTTAGGCTACGGCATTGTCTGCTATTTTTCGGTACTTCATGCCCGGAACGGACGTTTCCGAGACGAACATCCACAGCCCGTAATTGCCTCCGTACCGGCTGTGTAAACGGGTCCATGTCAATCGGCAAATGGGCAAAATTTTCTGTTGGTTTTTCCTTTCGCTTCTCGGTTATTCGTGGCTGGCCTACGCCACGGCGCGGGCTGATTTTGCCCCGGTACTTCTGTTATTTTTCGTCTTGTTTTCGGGCTACGCCTGGTTTCTGCACCACGCTGGCACGAGGGAGGAGCAAGCCATTCCTGCGTCAGGAATGTGGAAAACGGGTTTAGTGGCCGCCATTGCCTTCCGGTTGGTCTGGCTGGGGGCGCTCCCGGCTCTTTCCGACGACTATTTTCGCTTTATCTGGGACGGTCGATTGCTGGCTTCCGGCCAAAACCCCTACCTCATTTTACCCACCGACCACACTGATTGGCTGCTGTTTAACCAACTTAATTCGCCCAGTTATTTTACGGTGTATCCGCCGCTCCATCAGGCTTGCTTCGCGTTGGGTGCCTGGCTGTTTCCCGATTCTGTTTTCAATCACGTTCTTGTGCTACGCCTAATTATTTTGCTGGCTGAATTAGGCAACATATTTCTGATTACCAGGCTTTTAAGCTATTTAAAAAAACCAACTCAAGCCGTTTTTCTCTACGCGTTAAATCCCTTGGTCATCGTTGAACTAACGGGCAATCTGCATTTCGAGGGCGTCATGACTTTCTTTTTCCTACTGGCGGTTTGGTTGCTTATTGTGAAAAAGCAGTGGGTTTGGTCAGCGGTGAGTTGGGGGGCGGCGATTTCCATAAAGTTATTACCATTGCTTTTTCTGCCTTTGCTGGTGCGGCGGTTGGGGTGGGGGCAAGGCCTAAGTTATTTTGGCCTTGTCCTGTTGGTCAATGGGGTCTTGTTCGCCCCGTTTTTCAGTTGGAGTTTGGTGGAAAACCTTACGTCAAGCCTGGATTTGTACGTTCAAAAATTCGAGTTCAACGCCAGTTTCTACTACCTCGTGCGGGCGATTGGCTTCTGGTCAGCAGGTTCCAACATCATCCAGTGGGCGGGTCCTGGCCTGGCGGCAGTAGCAATGGCCCTGATGCTGGCACTAATTGGGTGGGATTATCGCCGGAAGTCTCCCGACTTTGGCCCGCGCTTCTGGATGCTTATTTTATTGATGCACACGCTGTACCTGGCTTTCGCCACGACCGTGCATCCCTGGTACGTCGTGCCGCTCGTGGCGTATTCGGTATTCACGCCCTGGCGATACGCCATCGTCTGGTCGGGTGGGGCCGTGCTTTCTTACGCCGCCTACGCCAATAATTCTTTCACTGAAAATAGCTGGCTGGTGGCGCTGGAATACACGGCGGTCTATGGCTGGTTGGCAGTTGAGGCGGTGCGCGTTTTGCGGACCAAATCCCCATCAAAATCGACGGTTTTGCGGTGAAACGGGTCGACGCCCTGATCGATCATTGCCGCCAATTCCGCCCGACTAATGGGCCGATCCTCGGGTTTGACCGATTTGCGAAAAACCGACAAATTGAACTTGGGCGACCGCCGTATGGCCTCAACAAATAGTTGCGCTTGCCGAACGGTCAATCGTGCTTCCGAGGGCGTCAGGGGGGCGGGAACTTCGGGGAAAAATTCCTGCCACCCATCCAAAAACTCACGAACCCGAATGCTGGAATCGGGATAAAACCAGGTTTGATTTGCCCAGGCTTGCGGCGTGGGAACGCCCTTCAAAATACCCGTTGCGCCCAGCCGCTGGATGGCGACCCACTGCGGGTGGTTGGGTTTTACGTCGTTGTATGGCATCAGGTAGGCACCGGCTTTCAACAACTCGTCCTGAACCTCGCGGATGGGTACCTTTTGCGGAACACACTTCGCTTTTACGGCCAGAGCAGCTAATGCGCCCGCCGCCTGCCCAATACCCATTACCACGGGTTGCAGGCGGGTTGTGCCATTGGCCAGATTGGTGACGGAGATCGATTTTTCCGCAACAATCAGATTATCAATGCCTTTCGGTAGCAGACTACCCAATGGCACATTGTACGACGGCACGGGTACGAAATGCAAATCGGGCACGTCGGTGGGGTATTTGGCGTGATGGTGGTCGATGGGATAATCACCCACGGTGATTCCCGTGCGGTATAATTTTTCCGGCTGACTGAAGGGTTTTTCGATGTGGTTCATCGTCAGGCGTACTTCTCCCCAAATGCGGCGGCTCTCCCGATGATACGCAATCAGGGGAAGCCGGTCGGGTGTGGGAAACTCATCCTCGGCGAGGCCCAGGTTGCGATACCCCAGTTCGGTTTGCAGGAAGTACACAAATTTAAGCGTGTGTTCTTTGGCCTTCTGGAGGGTACGTTGACGGATTTCGGCGGATGCGTCGATCAGATTGGCGTAGAAATCGTTGCCCTCGATGGGCCAGTTGATAAGTACTTTTTGGTTGGGAAGCCGGGCGTAGGAGAGAATTTTATCGCAATCGTGCAAGCGTGGGCGCGTCGAATCAGGACATAATTTTTTGCAGGAACATAAGAATACCGCCCGGTCGTAGCCGATTGGCCGGGGCAAAGTACGATCAACGCCGGGACCAAAATCCTTTAAAATCGCGGCGTACGTCAAATCCTGCACGATGTTGTTGGCCTGACGCGGCGCGGCGCGTTCGCCGGTCGAATCGCGTGCATCCATACCCACGTCGTACCGAACTCCCGGCACCTTCGCCGCAACATCCCCGAGTTCGGTGGCGTCGATCAGGATTTGGGCTTTTACGTAAATTTTAGCCCCTTTCTTATCCACAAATTTGGCAATCCAACCCTTGTTGGTCTGCACGATTTCGTCCGTGCGTAGTTCAGTCAACACGAGGAGATTGCTCTCTCTCGCCGTCATTTGCCGGAGAATTTTCTCGCCCACGGAAGGCTCAAACTGGGTGTTGCTCACCCAACCGGTTTGCAGTTTTTCCGGGCCGCCGTAGTGTTTTTCGAGGGCCGTCCGAAACTCGCCCCACAAGCCTGAGGGCAGTTCATGATTGCCGTCGATGGCGCTGACCCCCGCCGAAGTCAGCATTCCCCCCAGCCAGGAGCCTTCCTCGACCAACAGGGTTTTCACGCCCAAACGCGCCGACTGTATGCCCGCCATTACCCCGCTGGTACTCCCGCCAACGACGAGTAAGGGCACTTCCAGGTACGTAACCGGTGGTTCTGAATTTTTTGGAGAAAGAAAAGTCAGTAAAATCGTTGATAGACAAAGGATCATGGGTGGGGTAGAGGTCAGGTTTAGCCACGAAAAATAACCCAATCGCCCGCAAAATCAAAAAACCCGACGGTTCGTCGGGTTTTTTGATTTCTTAGCTTAGGACCTGGTAGGTTAGCAAAAATGGCAGGAAATCGTCATGCTGCTATTTTTGCTAACTCAACCAGGTCCTCAAACGTAGTTTAAACATCCATCAAGGCTGCTTCACTTCGTTTTCGTCAAAAAGCTTCCTTCGCTCTTTGCCAGGTTGATTCCCTTCTTGATCGCCTCCGCCCGCGCCAGCAGATCAGGGTATTTTGCCCCCGTACGCAACGCCACCTGAAGGTGTTCGCGCGCCTTGACGAGGTTATTTTGTTTGAAATACACCCAGGCCAGGGCATGGTTGACGTCGATATTTTTGGGCCGCATCGCGTACTCCCGCAGCCCGTACACCCGCGCCGAATCGAGCAGCCCCGCCGCCGTGTAGGTTTTGCAGAGTTCCAAATCCACGCGGTGGCCCGAGCGGGCGTCTTCGCCGAGCATCCCGACTACCTCCAGGTACTTCCGGTTGGCCTTTTCCACGTCGCCCTGGAGGGCGTAGATTTCGGCCATTTCTTCGTGAAACGAAAACTCCGGCATAATCCGGGCGGCGCTGTCGAGCACGGAGAGGGCTTTGTCGTACTGCTTGCGGTCTTTTTGCACCTGCGCCAGGCCGCGCAGGGCGAAGGCGTAGCTGGGGCGCAGGGCCAGGATTTCCTGGTACTGGATTTCGGCCTGGGCCAGTTTGCCGGTGGTTTCGTAGAGGTAGCCCAGGGTATTCTTGCTCCAGCAGTACGGTTCCGAGCCGGGCAAACCGGCCTGCACGGCCAGTTTCATGGCCTCGATGGCACCGGGGTAGTCGCCGTAAATCTCACGCAGATAAGAGGCCCGTGAGTACGCTTCGAGCGAGGGCCTCAGGCGCTGCATTTTGTCTGACATGGCCACGGCTTCTTCGTAATTCCCCAATTCCACGTTGGCATCCACCAGCACCCCGTACACGTAGGCGTTGTCGGGGTTGAGTTTCAGGGCTTTTTCGGCGATGGTTTTCGCCTCGGCGAACTGGTGCTGCGACATTTTCACGGAAGCCTTGAACACGGTCGCCTCAAAATTGGCCGGATCGAGCGAAAGGATGCCGTCGAGTATCGTCAGGATGGCGGGGTAGTAGTAGGGATGCTCGCCGGTGATCCGAGCTTCGGCGAGGTAGATGGTCACCACCTGGAGGCGGGCCTTGAGGTCGTTGGGATTTTTGGCGATTTTCTGTTTCAACTCCTCCACTTTCGATTGGGTTTTTTCCCATTCGACGGCTTTCGCCAGTTCGCCTTTTCGTTGAAACAAGGGCGGAATTTCCAGGCTAACGCTCGTTGATTCAGTGGTATTTTTTTTGCCCGTCTCGCAGCCCATCGGGGCCAGGAGCAGGAGCAGCACCCAAAGCAGCAAGGACGCTGGATAGGCTCTTTGCGGTGAAAAAGAAGCGGGAAAGCTCACGGTAGAGGTGGGTGTTTTTTTGTAAATCCTCCGGAAACGGTCGCTTCCGGAGGATTTCGCTATTGCTTAATCAGTTTGACGGTGTTGAATTTCTGGTCGTCCACCAGCATAGTTGCCAGGCAAATGCCCTGCGGAAGCGGGCCGGGACTCCACTGCACGGTGTGGGTGCCCGGTTCTTTCATCCCCGGCCGAATTTCGTCGATGGTGCGGCCCGTCAGGTCGGCGATGCGGATGAGTACCGTGCCGCGCTGGGCAAGTTTGTACCGAAACCTAACCGAACCCTGGAAGGGATTGGGAGCCGCCGCCAGTACGGCTTCCGGCGCAGCCAGCCCGAGGCCGGGTTCCACCGAGGTTACCACGTCTGGCCCGCTGTAGCTGTTGCCATTGAAGGCCCGCCAGGGATTTTGCACGTAGGGAAACACGGCTTTCAGGATGGTGTCGTTTTTGGTCACGCCCGCGTTGAATGTCAATACGCTGAGCAGTTTGGGCGTAGCCAGCGACCCGCCGGCGACGAAGTCATCGTAGGGCAATCCGATGGCGGCCAGCACGATGCCCGACACGGCTTGCAGTTCGATGGTCGTCACGTCATCCTCCAGACGCCGACCGTTGGGAAAGCCGTCCATGTTGGGAATGAACTGCAGGGTCGATGTGGTGTTGTAGGCTGCATCGGTCAGGCCCAGCACCGCCGCCTGGACCAGGCCCAGCGAACTGAACTTGGGATCGTTGCGCGGGGTGGCGGGCACGGCCATGTTGAGCCGCAGCATATCGCCCAACGTGGGCAGGAAGTTGTGGATGAA
>JAJAZB010000438.1 GCA_026785975.1 Cytophagaceae bacterium
TGCCGTGCGGCGTCCGCCTCCTAACGTCGGGCCGGGTGGCCGGTGCCATGACAAAAAAACTAAGGATGACAAAATTAGGTACAACCAACTTCAAAGGGTGAGAAATAAGAGTTATAACTCACTCCTACACCGTCACCACGTCCATCCGCTCGGTGATTTTCGAGAAATACACGTCTTCCAAATCGGCTTCAACGGCCTCGAAACCAGTCGGTTGCTCGTCGGCGTAAACGTGTATTTGGGTTTTGCCTGATTTCAACTGGGTCGAGATGACGCGGTGTTCGGCACGGGTGGCTTCCAGATCGGTTTTCTCAATAAATTTCTTCCAGATTTTGCCTTGCACCTCCGCCACGAGCGCGTTGGGATTGCCCTGCGCGATGACTTCGCCGAGGCAAATAATGGCCATGTCCGAACAAAGGTTGGTGACGTCTTCAACGATGTGCGTCGACAAAATCACAATCGTATTCTCGCCGATTTCACTCAGTAAATTGTGAAACCGGTTGCGCTCGGCCGGGTCGAGGCCCGCCGTGGGTTCATCGACGATAATGAGTTTTGGATTGCCGATAAGCGCCTGGGCGATGCCAAACCGCTGCTTCATCCCGCCCGAAAACGTACCCAGATTTTTCTTGCGCACGTGGGCCAGATTGACTTTTTCCAAAAGACCCTGAACAATCACCTGGCGCTCCCGGCTATTGGCAATACCCTTCAGGCTGGCGATGTGATCGAGCATGGTTTCGGCCGTCACGCGCGGGTACACACCGAATTCCTGGGGCAGGTACCCGAGTACCTTGCGCACGTCGGTTTTGTTGCGGAGTACGTTCAGACTTCCGAGCGTGACGCTACCCGAATCCGCCTCCTGCAAGGTCGCAATGGTGCGCATGAGCGAACTTTTGCCCGCGCCGTTGGGGCCAAGCAGGCCAAACATTCCCTGACCAATGGTCAGGTTGACGTCTTTGAGCGCCTGAACGCCGTTGGAGTAGGTTTTAGAAAGGTTTTGAATCGTTAATTCCATGGGCCGAAGGAGAGTGAAGTTTTTTTGAAAAATAGGCTTCTTTTTTCGTAAACGCCAAAAAAACTAATCGAACGGGCAAAAGCGAGGCTGGTTGCGTAACTTGCAAAATCATTTTAATTCGAGTCCTCGGATGAAAACATATCGTATCCTCCTACAACCCGAACCCGAAGGCGGTTTCACCGTCACTGTACCGAGTTTGCCCGGTTGCATCACGTACGGCGAAACGCTGGAAGAAGCCCACGCAATGGCCAGAGAAGCCATTGAATTGTGCATCGAAGTCATGCAGGAACAGGGAATGGAAATTCCCGATGACAGCCGTATCCTGGAATATTCTCTGACCATTGCCGCCTGATATGCCACCTACTTCGAAGCAGGTCATCAAATTGCTGGAAAAAAGAGGTTTCGTGCTAAAGCGTGTCAAGGGAAGTCACTACCTCTACCAACATCCCGAAACGGGCCGGTTTACCTTAGTTCCGTTTCACACTAAAGATCTGCCGATTGGCACGTATCACGGTATTTTGAAGCAGGCAGGTATCGACAAAAACGATTTAAAATAAATCGGGAAGCCACTGATTGTTGACTACCGACTGACGATTCTCTTTTCCATGTCCGACCAGCCCCAACCTAAGCCCGTTATCGGCATTACGCTCGGCGATTACAACGGCATCGGCCCCGAGGTGATTTTGAAAGCGCTGAATGGCAATCAGTTGACCAAGCTCTGTACGCCCATTATTTACGGCTCCATGCGCGTACTCAACCGCTACCGTACCCTGTTGGAAATGAAGGACTGGCAGTTGCAGGGCATCCAGCAAGCCGACCAGGCGAATCAGAAGCTGACCAACGTAATCACCTGCTGGCCCGATACCCAGACCGAAACTGAACCCGGCAAAATAACGCCCGAAGCCGGACAAGCCTCTCTCGCCTGCCTGCAACGCGCCACGGAAGACCTGAAGGCGGGCCTGCTCGATGCCATCGTGACGGCCCCCATCAATAAGGCCACGATGCAGTCGGAGGCGTTCAAGTTTCCCGGCCATACCGAGTATTTCGCCAATGCCTTCGAGATGCGCGACAGCCTGATGTTCATGGTGAGCGAAGCACTACGGGTCGCCGTCGTGACGGGCCATATTCCGCTCGGGCGGGTACGCGCGCAGATCAACCAGGACAGCGTAACGCGCAAACTTACCCTGATGCTCGACTCGCTGAAGGGTGATTTTGGCCTCATAAAACCCAAAATTGCCGTGCTGGGACTGAACCCCCACGCGGGCGAGGATGGCCTGTTGGGGCAGGAAGAAAAAGACGTCATCGTGCCCGTGATGGAGAATTTCAAGAAAAAAGGCCACCTCATTTTTGGCCCATTTCCAACGGACGGTTTTTTTGCCGCCCAACACTACCGGCAGTTCGACGCCGTGCTGGCCATGTACCACGACCAGGGCCTGACGCCGTTTAAAATGATCGCCTTCGATAACGGCGTCAACTTTACCGCCGGGTTGCCCATCGTCCGCACCAGCCCCGACCACGGCACGGCTTACGACATCGCCGGGAAAAACCAGGCCGATGAACGCTCGATGTTGCAGGCCATTTTTACGGCAATCGACGTGGTTAAATTCAGACGGGCGGAGCGAGAGGTACGGAGCATGAGCCTGTAGCAGCGACTCACCGTCCCTTTTTCACCCGCTCAATCCTCGTTTTTCATTCTAAAAACAGTATATGCTCCAATCCATGACGGGCTTTGGCCGAGGTAGCGCCGAAGTAAACAGTTACTCGGCCACGGCTGAATTAAAAACCCTCAACTCCAAATCGTCCGACATTTTCTGTCGCTTGCCCAGGGCGCTTTCGGCCCGGGAAATCGAACTGCGCAATGTCCTCAGCACCCAACTCGAACGCGGCAAAATCGAACTCAACATCAACATCCAGCGCACCGGCGAACTCCAGGCCAGCCTGACCGTGAACCGCCCGCTGGTGAACGCCTACGTGCAGGATTTGCGCGAAACCGCCCGCGAAGTCGGTGCCCACGCCGAGCGGAGCGATATTGAACTGCTCAAAATCGCGTTGACGCTACCCAACGCCACCAACTCCGACGCCCAACCCGAAACCGAAGCCGCCGACGAATGGGAGGCCGTGCAAGCGGCGGTTCAACAGGCCATTGCGGAGTGCAAGGCGTTTCGCGAACGGGAAGGGGCGATCGTGGAAGCTGAGTTTCAGCGGGCCATCGAAATCATTCAGGACCGCCTGCGGAAGGTTGAGGAGCAGGACGTGCTGCGGATTCCGGCAGTGCGGGAGCGCCTCCGGAAAAACATTACCGATTTGCTCGACAGCGATAGTTTTGACCCGAATCGCTTCGAGCAAGAGTTGGTGTACTACGTGGAGAAATACGACATTTCGGAAGAAAAAGTACGCCTGCAAACCCACCTCGACTACTTCCGCGAGGTGCTCACCACCGAAGGCAGCGGCAAAAAGCTAGCTTTTATCGGGCAGGAAATCGGTCGGGAGATCAACACCATCGGTTCGAAAGCCAACGACGCCACGATCCAGCGCTTCGTCGTTGAGATGAAGGACGAACTCGAAAAAATCAAGGAGCAAACGGCGAATGTGCTTTGAAAAAGGAGTGCGTAGTCAGGAGGGAGGAGCGAAAGTAGGATTGAATTTTTCGCTTTCAGGTGCTGCTTCACGGCATGGCCTGGACGCGAGAAAGTAGGATTGAAATTTTCCCACTCCTCCCTCCTGACTCCGCACTCCTCCCTTCCCATGCGTCTCGATCCCGCCACGTACCAGGTGCCTACCCTCGATCTGGCCCGAAACCTGCTGGGTTGCGTGCTCGTGCATGAAACGCCCGAGGGCCGCACGGCGGGGATTATCGTTGAAACCGAAGCCTACCTCCACAACGACCCCGCCTGCCACGCGTATCGTCGGCAAACGCCCCGCAACGCGCCCATGTTTGGCCCGCCGGGGATGATTTACGTCTACCAGATTTACGGGCAATACCACTGCGTCAACATCGCCAGCGGGGCCGAGGGCATTGGCGAAGCGGTGCTCATCCGCGCCTTGCAACCCACCGAGGGGCTGGACTTGATGGCGCTCCGCCGTGAGGTGGGCATCCGGCGGGTGAAGGCCGTTTTCGGTAAACCACACGTCGAGAAAATCCTGCCGCCCACCCAACTCTGCAACGGTCCCGCCAGCCTGGTTACGGCGATGGGCATTCACAAAGACCTCAATTTCCAGATGATGCAAAACGGTCCGCTGTCCGTCGATTCGCCCGAATCGCTGGATTTCGAGGTGGTTTGTACCACCCGCATCGGGATAAAACACGGGGCTGATTTGCCGTACCGGTTTTACGTGAACGGCAATCGGTTTGTGAGCCGGAGGTAATTCTGGTTTATCGTAGGGGCAACCCTTGCGGTTGCCCGGTTGGGGCTGGGTTCTACGCTGCCAAGCAACCGCAAGGGTTGCCCCTACAACGATTCACGCCTCGTAGTACCGCACCCCGTGTTCTTGCAAAAAAGCCTTAATCTGATTCACGTGAATGCAATGCCCCACGTGCAGAAACGGCGAATTGGAAACTTTGCCCTTTTTGCCGTCACTGACGATGCCCAAATCCGTAATGTCGAAGCCCAGGTGCAAATGATGGGTCACGTACTGCATCCCGTACACCAACCCATCCCGGTCGAACAAAGGCCCGCCGCTCTGCCCGCGAAGGCCGGGCGTACTCAGTTCGATTGAAAGAACAGCACCGGGATTGGCCGGGTCGCCGGCAAAGCGCGTAATCATCCCGTCGATCGGAAACCGGGGCGAAAGCTGGTTGCCCGTCGTCGTCCACTCGATATCATCCGTCACCGGATTGTAGTGGAAATTGTTGAATTCCGGGAACGGAAAACCCAACCGGCAAAGCGTACGACCGGGTTTGATTTTGGCGGGATCGTTCACGAAGACCGCGTGCGAGTGGTAATGTTTCGTCGTAAATCCCTCGAACCGGACGATAGCCAGATCGAGCGTGGGATGCACCTGAACCTGGATGTTCGTGATGGCATCAAAGCAGTTCACAAACGTATGTTTGACTTGAATGGTCGTTTCGGGTTTGTACTTGTATTTCAACTCCAATCCTTTCAAATTTCTCCTGAACGTGGCATCGCGGGCCAACGCGTCACGCTCCATTTTAAAGCGCTGATAGCTTTGATTGATGGATTCGGCACCGACGATGGCCTCGGCCACGTGTTTGCAGGTGATGGCGACGCCGGTTTCATTTACGAAAAAAAAAGTGGCCGCTCCGGGTGTGACCAGGCCGCCGTAGGTTCGGGCGATGGTGTGAATGGGCCGGGTGTACTGGTCGGCGGTTTCAATGGCGTTGACGAACATGAGGGGGTTTTTTAAAAATAGTTATTTCGGTTAAATAGTCCAAGTGTCGAGCTATGGTCAGGCAAACTTTCAGGTCGCTGACAACTTGAGTTAAATAATCAACAATCCCAGCGCCAGCACGGCCAGCCCCAAGCCGATTTTATTGAGCAACGAAAGCCGTTCGCCGAAGCCAAACACCGCCACGCCCGCCGCCAGCAGGATCACGCCGACGTTGTAGAGCGGAAACAGCAGCGCCCCGTTGAAGGCAAAATCACGCAATGCTCTGATGAGGAATAGGTACGAAAGGTAATTGGCCACTCCCAACACCACGCCACCGAGTACGCTGCGGGGGTGAAATCGCTCCTGGCCGCGCGCAAATTGCACCGCCAGCGCTAGGGTCCCCGCAAGGGCCGCACCGCCGAAAGCCAGCCAGGCAAACACCGCCTCGGGCACCACGCTTTGGCTGCTCAGGTAATTGGTCAGCGCATTGACGGCCCCGCTCAGCAGAAAAACCGCCAAGGGCAGCAACGCCGCTCCCAGGCCCGTAACCTCCGTTTGAAGATCCGCCCGTTTCTTCACTGACGCCAATCCGATGGCGACGAGCGCCAGCAGCAGTCCGGCGTAATTGGCGGCGTGAAGGGATTGCGACCCGTTGCCCAAAACCAGCAGGCTAAACCCCACCGGCACCACGAGCGAGAGGTTGGTCGCCAGCGATGCCACCGTAACGCCCACGCGTTGGGTGGTCAGGCCGGTGAGGTTGAAATTGAGCATGAAACCGCAGCCGAGTAGCCCCGTAAGGACCAACCAGAACGTTTCGATGCCGGAAAAACCAAAATTCTCAGTGAAGGAGGCGGGAAGAAAAGCCATTCCCAAAACCATGCACGTCAGGTAGTTGACCGCAATGGCCTGAAACGTGTGAACGCCAAAACGTGGGTAAAGTCGGAAAATAAGCAGCAGGGCCGCCGAAAACAGAATACTGAGCAGTAGGTTGAGCATCCGGGAAGCGGGCGGCGGAACGTCACCCGCTGGCAAAGTTGCTAACTCGTTGCGATATTGTTGGCCCGAATCGTCCTAGTTTTCATGCCTTCCTACGAAATCAGTCAACGGCCCGATGCCGCCGAGCCGCCCTTGCCGTGCCGGTTTGAGCGGTACCTGTTCAACGAACCTCGACATTTGCGGAGTCAGCAAGGCGAAGGGGTGCAAACGTTTTTTTTGGTCAACCCAAAAAGTAATTGCATCGATGCGCGACTGAGTGTTTTCATCCAGGAAAACGAGGCAATCAGCCCGTTGCGAGCCACGTTTGGCGGCGTTGAATTCGCGGAAAATGTGCCTTCAGATGCATTATTGACCGTTTTTACTGCCGCTGAGCACTGGGCGATTGAGCAAAAACTAACCGCGATTCGTCTAACTCAATGGCCCAATGCTTACGCCCCCGGCCCGGCTGATCGTCTGCATCAACTCCTGATCGAACGGAATTACAACGTGCTTTTCACGGAACAGAATCAACATCTTTCGCTAAATAAACCATTCGAAGCCGGTCTGCACGAGTCCGCGCGGCGGCGGTTGGTTAAGGCACAACGGGCGGGTTTTACGTTTCAACGCTGGCCCACGCCCGACTGGGCCTTCGTCCATGCCTACGTGCTGGCCGCCCGCCAACGCAAAGGCCATCCGATGACGTTGAGCGCCAGCCAACTCGCTCAATTGTCAGTTGATTTCCCCGACGAGGTCCAGGTATTCACGGTCCGCGATGGCGAGGCAATCGCCGCCCTGGGGGTAACCGTCCGCGTCAATGCCCGGATTCTCTACCATTTTTATCCCGCCGATGCCGCTGACTATCAGGCTTTCAGCCCGGCGGTTCTTCTCACAAAAGGGCTGTACGATTGGGGGCGAGCGCGGGGCATACAACTTTTAGATCTGGGGATTTCGTCAGTACGCGGCGTGCCCAACGAGGGCCTGATTCGGTTCAAACAAAATCTGGGGGCGCAAGTCTCGGAAAAGTGGAGTTTCGAGAAAAAATTAGACGGGGTGATTAACTAAAATTTTGCAAAAAAAGCAGCCTACCCGTCACTGCGAGGAGCGAGTGAAACGAGTGACGAAGCAATCTGCCGCCGAAGACCAAACCAGGAAAGCTGGCATACCAAGTAGGTTGGCCCGCTTCGGCAGATTGCTTCGTCAGTCACTGCGTTCCTTCCTCGCAATGACGGGTAGGCTGCTCGCAATGACGGCATTTTGCTCATCCTACTCACCTGATTTTAAACTGCACCCGCCGGTTTTTCGCCCGGTTCTCGTCGGTATGGTTGGGAACGAGGAGTTGGGTTTTCCCGTACCCCCACGTTGCCAAGTTGTTCGAAGTGTGTCACTTCGAACGTTAAATAAAATGCCAATCTGTGATTGGCAGGCCGCGAGAGCGGCCAATGGGGTAGCAAGGAGTGGATAGGTAAGAGGAAAAGATAGATTCAAAAAGGTATACCGCACATTGGCCGCTATCGCGGCCCGTCGTTCAGAGAACAACGATTATTGGCAGTTCGAGGTGACACACCTCGAACAACGTGGAGGAGGGTAACCCCGGCCCCGTCCCCTGACGGGCCGGGGTGGGTTGAGTTAGTTTGCGAGCACAGACCGAGGAGGGGGAGCGACCGATACTACAGGTAATAAGTATTGTTTCTCACTTCATTTGACCGACGTATAATGATAGATTCAAGCCAGCAAATGAGCGCTTTGCATTCCAGTTACCAAAGCCGGTTACGCCAAGGCCTATTCTTCTTCGTGAGGATATAAACCGAATTTCGGCCGGCACTCCCACAGTTGCGTATTTAATGGGTTCGTAGTAGGTAGAACCATACATTAGCGGATCAGGGTCAGAATACAGATACTTTCCCCGATTAGTACCCCAGACACCGCTTAAGCCAGTTGAAAAGCGAAAATTTCCAACTTTAAGCCCATACAGTAGTCCTAACTCATTCACTTTAATACCGGGCTGATCAGCAGAGAAGACTTGGCCGTTGGCTGAATAACGGGCGATAAGAAGGGTTGGTCTGTTACTAAACTCATAGCCTAAAGCAACCATACCACTCGGGAACTGGCTCTTTCCCAACCCTCCACTAAGCCAGTATTGGTTTTGAGAGTAAGCCGAATTAGCTATGAGGAGGACAATCATCCAAGTGCAGCAAAAAACAAGATACTTGAACATAGTCTTATTTAGTAAATAGGTGTGTACCAAGTTGTTCGAGGTGTGTCACCTCGAACCGCAAATATATCGTTGTTCTGTGAACGACGGGTCGCGATAGCGGCCAATGTGCGGGCAGGACAAGTTACTTCCCGGTCTGGCGCAAGCTTAGCGAAATGTAACTTTTTCCTACTCTTTTTGGATCTATTTACAACCGGGCGACGCAAA
>JAJAZB010000439.1 GCA_026785975.1 Cytophagaceae bacterium
GTCAGGGGACGAGGCCGGGGGTATCCCCCCAACTGGCGCAAGTCTGCGTAAACGACTCGTTCAAGTTTGAACCTGTCGTGGAACGATTGGACGCTCTATTTTGGCAGTTTGTAACCGCCCGGCGGACCGCTGCCGTTTTAGCCCTGAAATTTCTAATGTCGCAGGCCGAGGAGCTGGTACAAAACCCGCACATCGGCCTGAGTGAATTGGAAGCCGTGGCCCAGAAAAGAGGCAAATGCGCTAACTTCCGGCCCGGATTCCAACCCGCTCTCCCCCATGCCCCAAACGCTCACCGCTCCACCAAATACGTTACGAATTTTGTTAAGCCTGCCCGTCGTCGTTTCGGCGATGGGTTTTTTTGTGGATGTGTACGATATGCTGCTCTTCAGCATCGTGCGCGTACCGAGTTTGCAGGCGCTGGGACTTTCACCCGATCAGGTTTCCCAATCAGGCACGTTCATCATCAATTGCCAGCAGGTCGGGTTGGTGCTGGGCGGTATTTTGTGGGGCGTTCTGGGCGACAAGCGCGGGCGGCTTTCGGTCTTGTTTGGCTCGATCCTGACGTATTCCCTGGCCAACATCGCCTGCGGTTTTGTCAACGATGTCAACAGCTACGCACTGCTGCGGTTTGTAGCGGGGGTTGGGCTTTCGGGCGAAATTGGGGCGGCGATGGTGCTGGTGGCCGAGATTTTACCGAAAGAAGTGCGCAGCTACGGGGCGTCGGTGGTGGCGGGTATTGGCTACCTCGGCGCGGGCGCGGCGTACCTGACGGTGGAGTGGTTCGACTGGCGCACCGCGTTTTTTGTGGGTGGCGGAATGGGCCTGGCCCTGTTGCTGTTGCGGATGAGCGTATTTGAGTCCGGGTTGTTTGAACGGCTCAAATCGCGGGAAACCGTGGATCGGGGCAATTTTCTGACCTTTTTCAAAAGCAAACGGCAACTCTGGAAGTACCTCCGTTGCGTCGCGGTGGGGATGCCCACCTGGTTTATCGTGGGTATTCTGGCCACGTTTGCCAACGAATTCGGTCAGGCATTGGGAATTCCCGACGTCGTAAAACCGGGCCGTTGCGTGATGATGATTTACCTCGGTATGGCGGTCGGCGATTTGCTGAGCGGCCCGCTGAGTCAGTACCTGCGCTCCCGGTTGAAAACCATCGCGTTGCTGCTTGGGGGCAACGTCGTGCTGTGCGCGGTGTACCTTTTTGCCGGAATCAGCACGGCCGATGGGCTGTACCTCATCTGCCTGCTCATCGGCTTTTGCACCGGGTACGTGGCCATGTTTCTGACGATGGTGGCCGAATCGTACGGCACCAACCTTCGGGCAACGGCCACCACCTCGGTACCAAGTTTGGTCCGGGGAACGCTGATTCCAATGATCGTTTTCTTTCAGTTCCTGAAGCCTTCCGTGGGTACGCTGGCGGCGGCGGGGGTACTTGGGGCGTTGGTCTACGCGCTGGCGTTCTGGTCGTTGAGCCGCATGGAAGAAACGTTTGGCAAAGACCTTGACTTTGTGGAGAAATGAGGATCACGAGAATCCTTTAGAAGCTGTTTGAGTTAAATTTTACACAACTCAGGACTTTCGCTCCAGGCACCTTGAGCGAAAGTCCTAACAACTATTTATTTCAATAAAAATGCCTTACGCGTTAACGAATGCCCGCTTTTTTACCGGCGACGAATGGCTGACCAATACGGCCGTTCTGGTGGAAGGCGATACCGTGTTTGCCCTGACCAATCATTTCGCGGAGGACGTACAACATATCGACCTGCACGGACTGACCGTGGCTCCGGCCTTCATCGACCTGCAGATTTACGGGGCCGGCGGCTACTTGTTCAATTCCCAACCCACGCCCGAGGCCATTGGCCAGACCTACGCCGCCATCCGGCAAACGGGCACGCTACACTTTCAGATTACGCTCTCGTCCGTGCCGATGGAAACCGTTTGGACCGCAATTGAAGCCACGAAAAAATACCTGGCCGAAAACGGTACCGGACTGCTCGGTCTGCACCTCGAAGGGCCGTATTTCAACCCTATCAAACGAGGGGCGCACAAAGCCGGGTATTTGCGAACGCCCGAAATGGACGAATTGCGCCGGATCGTTGAGCAAGGCCGGGGCGCGGTAACCTACCTGACGGCGGCCCCGGAACTTTTTAAGGAAGAGCAACTTGCCCTTTTGCTCGCCAGTGAAATCTACTTTTCCGCCGGGCATAGCAACGCCACCTACGCGCAAGCCCAACGCGCCTTCGGGCAGGGCGTGGGCCGGGTCACGCACCTGTACAACGCGATGTCGCCGTTTCAGCACCGGGCACCGGGCCTGGTGGGCGCGGCCTTCGACAGTCCGGCTTCGGCCAGCATCATTGCCGATGGCGTTCATTGCGATTGGGCGGCGGTGCGAATTGCCAAACAAATGATGGGCGAGCGGCTGTTTTTCATCACCGACGCCGTCACCGAAGACCTGTCGGGCGAGTACCAGTTCCGGCTGGCGGGCGACCATTTTACGGATGAAAACGGCGTACTCTCCGGCTCGGCGCTGACGATGATGCAGGCCGTGCAGAACGCCGTGCAACACGCGGGAATCGAACTGGGCGAAGCCTTGCGCATGGCCTCCACGTATCCGGCCCGAGTGATGAATCTGGACCAGCGATTGGGGCGGATTGCCCCCGGATTTGCCGCCAGCCTGGTGCTGTTTGATGATGATTACCGGGTGCAGGGAATTGTGGAAAACGGTCGGTTGGCGTGGTTGGCGTGAACACCGAACTTTAGAACCGGTTGACTAATTTTGTCGCATGAATCTTTCTTCCAAACTCCCTCACATCGGTACGACCATTTTTACGGTCATGTCCAAACTGGCTACCGATTGTGGCGCGATGAATCTTTCGCAGGGTTTTCCCAATTTCGACGCCTCACCCCGGCTTATGGAATTGGTCAGTTATTACTTGCGGCACGGGTTCAACCAGTACGCGCCGATGGCGGGCGTACCTGCGCTCCGGGAAGCCATCG
Organism: Cytophagaceae bacterium; assembly: GCA_026785975.1. Taxonomy (GTDB): domain Bacteria; phylum Bacteroidota; class Bacteroidia; order Cytophagales; family Spirosomataceae; genus JAJAZB01. The sequence goes on from JAJAZB010000439.1 coordinate 2,998, forward strand.
CGCAGAAAACCAGTGATTTATACGGAGTCAGTTACCATCCCGATACGGAAGTAACGGTGGTTTCGGGCGCGACGGAGGCACTGTACGCGGCCATCACCGCCGTGGTGCATCCCGGCGACGAAGTGTTGCTTTTTGAACCCTGCTACGACAGCTACGCCCCGGCGGTCGAACTCAACGGCGGGGTGCCGGTGTACGTCACGCTCTCGCCCTTGAGTGCTCGGGGCTACCGCATCGACTGGGCAGTGGCTAAGTCGAAGATTTCGGCAAAAACAAAACTCATCATTCTCAACACTCCGCACAATCCCACGGGAGTGACCCTGACCCGTGCCGACCTCGACGCCCTGGCGGAACTGGTGCGGGGGACCGACATTGTTTTGATCGGGGATGAAGTGTACGAACACATCATTTTCGACGGGCGCGCGCATCACTCCCTGCTAACGCACACCGAGTTGCGCGAGCGGTCGTTTGTGTGCGGTTCGTTTGGAAAAACGTTTCACGTGACGGGCTGGAAAATAGGGTACTGCCTCGCCCCGGCGGCCTTAACCACGGAATTTCGCAAGATTCACCAGTGGCTGACGTTCAGCACCATCACACCGATTCAGTACGCGTTGGCTGATTTTTTGAAAGAGCCACAAAACTACCTCGACGTGCCAAACTTTTACCAACAAAAGCGCGACACGTTTCTGAGTTACCTGCAACATTCGCGCTTCAGCTACACCCCCGCCGAGGGCAGTTTTTTTCAGACGGCTTCCTACAAAACCATTACCGACGAACCCGATTACGACCTGGCCATCCGGCTGACGCACGAAATCGGCGTGGCCTCGATTCCGGTATCCGTATTTTACCACCAGCGCGACGACCATCGCATTCTGCGCTTCTGTTTTGCCAAAGATGACGACACGCTCCGGCGGGCTGCCGAGCGGTTGTGTGCGTTGTGACGAACCCGGAAAGGCTCGGGGCACGGATTTAGCTGACAGAATGAACCAAGAGTACCCCTAACCCCTGAAGGGGGCTTAATTCAGCTCAGGATTTTCGCAAAAGACCCCTAGATCCCCTAAAGGGGACTTAAACTCCCCCGCGAGAAGCCCCCTTTAGGGGGTTGGGGGTTACTGTTGCAAAAGTCCTATCAGCTACAATTTTAGCCCCCTTCAGGGGATTGGGGGTACTTCGGGGCCGGATTTTAAGTCAATTTTCATTCAACAGCTTCATCCAAACCATGAAAAAAAACACCCTCTTCGCCCTCGCTTTGACGCTGGGCACATCAACCAGTTTCGCTCAACTCGTTGATAAACCCAAAGAAAAAATCAGAACGGTCGATCCTAAAAATGCGTCAGAGGATATCTCCCGGCAATCGACCGAGAACCCCGCCAACAGCGATGCCAAAGTGAAAGCCACGGACAGTACCGACGCGCCCGCCGTAAATGAGGCCATGGACATCATGCGCCGGAATTTTTCGGAGGGTCGGTACGTGTCGTACGCTTTATTCTTCGATTCAGCCCAGGCCAGCATCAACCCCGCGTCGATGGAGGAAATCAGGGGTCTGGCGCGGGTAATCAATCAAACACCCGACACGAAATACGAAATCGGAGTCCATACCGATACCGAGGGCGACGAGGTCAGCAACCTGCGCTTATCGCAGGCCCGAGCGGAGGTGATCAAAGCCCGGCTCGTTGCCGGAGGTGTCGCCCCGGAACGGCTCAGTGTGAAGGGGTACGGCAAAACGAAGCCCATCGCCGTGGGCACTGCGCCCGCCAGCAAAGCCGATAACCAACGGGTGGAATTTGTGAAGTTGTAAATGGCCTTCCTGACCATTTCACTCAGGTTTAGATCGGAGACGACCGTTCGCTCAGTTTTTAGAAAAAATTTCTGAAAAATCCGTTAATTTGCTGCCTATCGATCCCACTCCTTTTTTTAATACGAATCCATTGACCCATCCAATCCTTTAAACCATGCAAATTCTACGTTTGTCGGCGGGTCTGATGCTGGCCGTTGCCCTGCTTACTTCCTGCGAAGGAATTCAGAAAGCCAAAGAAGCCGCCAATGCGGTGTCGGTGGCCAAAAATTACGCCATGAACCTGGGAGAAGGCCAGAAAAAAATGGAAGAGCGCCGGGCCAAAGGTGATACCCTGGCCCTGCCCTATGCCGACTTGCAAAAGTACCTGCCTGCTTCGGTAGGTGGTTACGAAAAAGACGGCGAACCCGAAGGTCAAACCATGAATATGCCGGGGGCATCGTATTCGGTAGCCGCCCAAAACTATAAAAAAGGCGAGCAAACCCTGAAAATCAGCATCACGGACTACAACGGCGCTCAAGCCCTGTACGGCATGGCCACGGCGATGATGTCTTCGGGGTTTTCTTCGGAAAATGCCGATGAAAAAATAGGGGGCATCGACCTGGGCGTCGGTAAAGGATGGGAAGACATCAAGAAAAAAGACAAAACGGCTTCGGTGGTTGTTGGCTTGTCGGATCGTTTTTTCGTTCAGGCCGAAGCCAGCAATCAGGAAAATGCGGACTTTGTGAAAGACGTCGTCAAAAGCATGGAGTTGAGTAAACTGGCTTCGCTGTAAGGTACCGTTCAATGATTTTGCCTGTCCCGGTGCTATGGGACAGGCTTTTTTGTGCCAATTTTGTACCCACCCATGTTCAAGAACGAATCGATTTCCCGCCGCGCTGCGCTGCAAAATCTGGCCGTGTTCAGCGCTGTAACCGTATTGCCCTGCTGTACACCCTACCCAACCGCCGAGGCCCATCCGCCCGCCGAACGACTCACCTGGGTGATTGGCAACGGCCATGTTTTTGTGGATGGTGTTTTCAAAAAACTGAACGTCGGCATTGCACCCGATGGCACCTTGCGTTTGAGCGAAGCGGCGTTGGTGGGGGAACGTGGGTGGGACGCAACGGGTAAAGTTGTCAGTCCGGGTTTTATCGACGCCCTGGCCGACGACTCGTTTGACCCCGAACACAGCTACCAAACGTTCGAGAAATACAAACTCACCGACGGCCTGACAACGGTGCTGCAAATGCACGGTGGTGCCGACAGCCCCACGGCGTATCACCGGTATTTTGACCAACATCCCCACAAAATCAATTACGGCGTCAGCACGTTCGTCATGCGCATTCGCATTGCCATGCCCAGCGAAGCCGCCCGACTGAAGCACGTGGAACGGATGCTGGCCGAGGGTGCCCTGGGTGTGTCGCACAGCCTCGAATACCAGCCCACGCCGTACGACGAATTACGGAAATACGCGGCGTTGGCCAGAAAATACAACCGGCCCCTGTTTCTGCACCTGCGCCATTCCTCGCGCGAGCAGGAACTTGATGGCGTAAAAGAAGCACTGCAACTGGCCCGCGATACGGGCGTGCGCCTGCACATCAACCACCTGCATTCGACGGGCGGCACCTACCACATGGCCGAGGCTCTCGATCTGATTGCCAACGCGCGGGGCAGCGGTGGCGACATCACCTGCTGCGTGTACCCGTACAGTTACTGGGCCACGTATGTTCACTCGAAGCGCTTCGATCCGGGTTGGCAACAACGCTACGGCCTCGATTACGGCGACCTGACGTTGGTGGGAACCGGCCAACGCCTCGACGAGCGGACGTTCAACATTTACCGTCGGAAAACAGGGTATCTCGTCGCGGTACCCGAAGGCACCATGCCGCTCAACACGACGGTCGATTTGGCACTGCAGGCCGATTTTTGTCTGATTGGCTCCGATGGCGGAATCGTTTCGGAAACAGCCGCCAATTCGCACCCACGCGGCGCGGGCTGCTTTGCCACGACCATCCGCCACGCGATGGAAATAAAGTTTCCGTTGGAAAAACTATTGCCCAAAATGACCAGCCTACCTGCCCGGCTGTTGCACCCGGCTTTGGCCAGACGGGGCGAATTGAAGCACGGCTACCGCGCCGACATTACGATTTTTGACCCGAAAACGATTCGGGGAAAAGCTTCCGTTGAAAACCCGAACCAGACTTCGGCGGGGATCGAGGCCGTATTCGTCAACGGCGAACTGGCCTGCCAGCACGGTAAAATTTTGGCCGAAAAAGGGCAGGCTGTGCGGGTGAACCGTTGAAAATCAAGCCTTAAGTGCGTGGGGAATGGTTCTGGCCCGTCAGGGGGGGGGCCAGGGTGGGGGCAAACGAACCCTCCGTGGACGAGGCCGTGCCGTGCAGAAACAGCACGTACTTGCCATCTGGCTCAAACTCCGGCGGGAGGAGCTCAAACTTTTCCTTTCCCCCGCTCTTCTCGATAAGCCTAAACA
>JAJAZB010000440.1 GCA_026785975.1 Cytophagaceae bacterium
ACACCAGCCTGGTAAAGCCTGACGCTTGGCAACCCGCTTTCCAGTCGCAAGCTAAACCAGGCCGCGAAATGGGCCGCTTTCGCGGCCTGCCGTTTACAAAACGGCAATAATTCCAGTTCCGGATAAACATCCTGAACAACGCCTGGTATTTCAGTAATTTTCAGCGGTTTCTGAGTTGTTGATTTAGTTCTCCCCACGATCCGTAGAGTTCCGCAGGACTCTACGCATCGAACATGAAGAGTAGGGACTCTGTCCCGGTCGGTCAGACACCAAATCCTTGCTTGATCACCATGATTCTGCGTAGTTTCACTCGATGAAAAAGAAAGCAGACAAGCGAGAGGGTAATCAGTACGATAAAATCGTCAAAGAGAATATCGAGAGCATTATCCCGGCTTTGATGAACAGCGTACTTCGGGTTTAGAGTAAAAGAGGCAATTGCTATCAAAGAAAAGTTACAGCAGACCAAAGAGAAAGAAGCGGATGCCTTACGCATCATTACCGACCCTAACGGCCAGAAATTTATCCTACATCTTGAATTTCAAGTAGATGATTATGCCAAAATGGTCTATCGGATGATTGACTATTGGGGCTTGTTGAAATCGAAGTATCAACTTCCCGTTCGGCAGTTTGTCATTTTCATTGGTAGTGGTCAGCCCAAAATGAGTACCGTTTTAGCAGAAGACGGCAACTATTTTCAGTTTCAACTTATCAATATTACTCAGTTTGACTACTTGCGTTTCTTGTCCTCTGACAATCCAGAAGAAGTCATTTTGGCTGTTTTGAGTGATTTTGGTAAAGAAAAGCCTGAACAGGCACTCAGCCAAATCATACACAGACTGGAAGAAACCACAACCGACCAACGAACATTTCAGAAGCATCTGCGGCAGTTGCGGATCTTGTCGAAACTGCGTAAATTGGATTTAAAATTTGACGACATAATTCAGAACATGGCTAAGTACATTGATGCAGAGAACGATTATCTGGTCATCAATGCCAAAAGCAAGTTTGTAGAGAACTTGCTCCAAAAGTTAAATTTGAGTTTAGAGCAAATCGCCGATTTAGCAGGCGTTTCGGTTGATTTTGTCAAAAAAATACAGCAAAAGCTGACTGCAAATCAGTAAGTCAACTTCACCAGGATCCGTAAAGTCCTGCGGAACTCTACGAATAGAGATGGTCGACAGCGCGGCACCGACTGCCGAAAGTCTGAACCAGACTTAAACGAGCCACAGGTAACAAAAGCCGGGTCCCTCGTCCATTTCAACGGACGGGGGACCCGGCTTTTGTACGTCGACCTACAAAATATACTGGCTCAAATCCCGATTCTTCACCAGCCCCGCCAAACGTTCGTCAACGAGGTCTTTCGTCACCACCACGTGGGCATTGGCGCCGATGGTATCGGGAATATCGAAGAGGAAGTCGTTGAGCAAATGGCTCATCACGGTTTGCAACCGGCGGGCACCGATGTTTTCCATCTCGGCGTTGATCTGGAAGGCAATTTCGGCCAAAGCGTCGAGGGCATCTTCTTCAAAGGTCAGCGTCACCTCTTCCGAGCGCAACATCGCCTCGTACTGCCGGGTGAGGGCGTTTTTGGGTTCGCGCAGAATGCGGGAAAAATCATTTTGCGTTAGCGACTGCAACTCCACCCGGATCGGGAACCGGCCCTGCAATTCAGGGATCAGATCGCTGGGTTTAGCCACGTGAAAAGCCCCGGCGGCGATAAACAGCACGTGGTCGGTGTTGATGACGCCGTACTTGGTGTTGACCGTCGACCCCTCGACGATGGGCAATAAATCGCGCTGTACGCCTTCCCGGCTCACGTCGGGGCCACTACTCCCGGCCCGGCTCCCGGCGATTTTGTCGATTTCATCGATGAAAATAATGCCCAGGTTTTCGGCTTTTCGGATGGCTTCTTCCTTCACTTCATCCATGTCGACCAGCTTGGCGGCTTCTTCTTCTAATAAAATCCGCTTGGCTTCCCCGATGGTCACCTTGCGTTTTTTCTTTTGCTTGGGCATCATGCCGCTGATCATTTCCTGAATATTCATCATCGACACGTCGTCGATGGGCCCGCCCATCACGCCGATGTTGGGGCCACCGCCCGACTGCACGTTGATGTCGATTTTGCGGTGGTCGATTTCACCCGTGCGGATTTTCTCGCGAAAACGCTCCCGGGTGCGCTCGTTGAGTTCGAGGTCGGTGTCGGGCATAGTGCTGGGTTGCTCGTCGTCCTGCTCGCCGTTGTTGCTGTGAAAACCCGCCGGGTTTTTCATCGGCGGAATGAGCGCGTCCAGAATCAGGTCTTCCACGGCCTGGGCGGCGCGTTCTTTCACCTGTTCTTTCTTCGCCGCCTGCACCATGTGAATCGACTGCTCGACCAAATCGCGAACCATGCTCTCCACGTCGCGGCCCACGTAGCCGACTTCGGTAAATTTGGAGGCTTCCACTTTGGTAAACGGCGCGCCGGCGAGTTGAGCCAGGCGGCGGGCAATTTCAGTTTTGCCGCAACCCGTCGGGCCAATCATCAGGATATTATTGGGCGTGATTTCGCGCTGCATCTCCGCCGGGGCGTTCATGCGCCGCCAGCGATTGCGCAGGGCAATGGCCACATTTTTCTTGGCATCGGCCTGGCCAATGATGTATTTGTCGAGTTCGGCCACGATCTGGCGCGGCGTCAAGGAATCAAGAGGTTGGGACATGAACGGTTGGTCGTGAGTAATCAGGTTTACTGGTAAACAGAGTTGACAACTTTTTAAAGCGGGGCGCGTAGCTTTGTAAACTCGTCCCGTCGGAGGCGGAAGGTCCGGCTCCAAACGCGGGTAATTTCTTAAATCATCCTCTGGCTAAAAGGTTCACAGCGCGAAGCCGGATTTCAGGCCCAGGGCGATACTGAAGGCAGAGCCGGATCCGAGCTTATCGGGCAAAAATAGCACGTTTTGCCCGAATCCATTTAACTTTGGCAGAAGCCCCCTACCCCCCGAGTACTCGGGGCCGGACTGCCCCAGGGGGAATTCACGATTAAACTTCCCCTGGGGGCGGGGACCTTCAATTCCGTGCCAACACGTTCTCAAAAATTCGCCGAACTCGATCGTAAAAACGCCGAAGCCCTGCTGGGCGGCGGCGAAAAACGAATTGCCGCCCAACACAAAAAAGGCAAACTCACCGCCCGCGAACGCATTCAATTGCTGATGGACGAAGACAGCTTTGAAGAAATCGGCAAATTCGTCATGCACCGCAGCCGGGATTTCGGCCTCGACAAGGAACACTACCTCGGCGACGGCGTCGTGACGGGCTACGGGACCATCGGCGGGCGGATGGTGTATGTTTTTGCGCAGGATTTCACCGTGTTTGGCGGGGCGTTGAGTGAAACCCACGCCGAGAAAATTTGCAAAATCATGGATTTGGCCCTGCAAAACGGCGCGCCCCTCATCGGACTCAACGACTCCGGCGGGGCCAGGATTCAGGAAGGCGTGGTGTCGCTGGCGGGCTACGCCGATATTTTTTACCGCAACACCCGCGCCTCGGGCGTTATTCCGCAACTATCGGCGATCATGGGGCCTTGCGCGGGCGGGGCGGTGTACTCGCCCGCCATCACCGATTTTATTCTGATGGTCGAACACACCAGTTATATGTTTGTGACCGGCCCCAACGTCGTCAAAACGGTGACGCACGAGGAAGTGACCGCCGAAGAACTCGGCGGGGCCAGCACCCACAGCACAAAAAGCGGCGTAGCCCACATCGCTTCGGCCAACGAAGTGGCTTGTATTCAGGACATTAAATCGCTGTTGAGTTTCCTTCCGCAAAATTGCGAAGACGAGGTGCCCCGCTTGCCCTACGAAGCCGCCGAGGAGTCGCGGCCCGGTTTGAACGACATCATTCCGGCCAACCCCAACCAACCCTACGACATCCGCGAGGTCATCGACGGCGTCATCGACGAGAACTCGTTTTTCGAGATTCATAAAAATTTTGCGGGAAACATCGTCGTAGGTTTTGCGCGGCTCGCGGGGCGTAGCATCGGCATCGTGGCCAATCAACCCGCCGTGCTGGCCGGGGTGCTCGACATCGACGCCAGCACCAAAGCGGCCCGGTTTGTGCGGTTCTGCGACTGTTTTAACATTCCCCTGCTGGTTTTTGAAGACGTGCCCGGTTTCCTGCCCGGCACCGATCAGGAGTGGAACGGCATCATCACCAACGGTGCCAAATTGCTGTACGCGTTTTGCGAAGCCACCGTGCCGCGTGTGACGGTCATCACGCGCAAAGCCTACGGCGGGGCCTACGACGTGATGAATTCCAAGCACATCGGCGCGGACATGAACTACGCCTGGCCCTCGGCGGAAATCGCGGTGATGGGCGCGAAAGGGGCCGCCGAAATCATCTTCAAACGCGAGATCGCGGAAGCCGAAAATCCGACCGAAAAACTCCAGGAAAAAGTGGATGATTACACCGGAAAATTTGCCAATCCCTACCGGGCGGCGTTTCGCGGGTACGTCGATGAAGTGATTAAACCACACGAAACCCGCCGCAAACTCATTCGGGCATTTGGAATGCTGGAAAATAAAGTGGCGACGCTGCCGAGGAAAAAACACGGGAATATTCCGCTGTAATTACGAGGCTGCTTAGGGGTTTTCAGGTGAAGGCGGTCGCGCCTAAAAGTTACCCTGGTCGGCAGGAATCT
>JAJAZB010000441.1 GCA_026785975.1 Cytophagaceae bacterium
GAGGTGGAAACACCAGTCGAGATTCAGGTGCAGGCCCCGGCTACGCAGCCTGCTCCGCTCGTTCAACAGCAGCAACCGGTGCCGATGGAAGACACTCAGGTTAATTCGCAGGAACAAACGGCCTCAAACACCCGTCGTGCTGAGCAGGGCGACGGAGGAATCAACCCGAACTCGCACCTCGGTATCGCGGAATCGGACATCATGTACCGCGTCACCAACTGGCGTCGGATGGATTTGCGCGAAAAACTCAATCAGCCGTTTTTCTCTAAAAACAACGAAATCACCCGGTACCTGATCGATGGCGTGCGTTCCGGGCTTTTGAAAGTGTACACCAACGATTCCCTGACGACTGAATTATCTTCCGAATCATTTAGCAAAAACCTGATGTACGAAAATACGGAGGGCGGTTTGTCGGAAGAGGAAAAAGCGGCTGGTTTCGGTAAAGCCAGCGCGGATGATGGTTGGGGCGGTGACACCAAGAAAGCCGCGCCCGCCAAAAAAGGCACCGGGACGACCGCTGCCACGGAAGACGACGGTTGGGGCGGATCGACTGCTAAGAAAACCAATCCTAAAAACGCAACCGCTCCCAAGCAAAACGATGGTTTCGGCGACGAACCAACGGCCTCGGCCGGCGGTGCGCCCATCGAATACTTCCCGCAGGAACTGACGATTCTGGAAATTAAAGAAGACTTTATTTTTGATCGGAAACGGTCGCGGGCCTACAATGACATTCATGCGTTGACCATCATTATTCCCGCCGAGAAAACGTCACGAGGTTTCGACGTCCCCGTCGCTTCGTTCCGGTACAAAGACCTTGACAAGTACTTCCGCTCGAATCCGACCAAGTTTATCTGGTACAATTCGCTTAACCAGGCTCAGCACAAGAATATGGCCGATGCCTTCGATCTGCGGCTGTTCCAGGCGCGGCTCATCAAGCAATCCAACGCCAACGATGCCTTTCTGACGGATATTTACGGCGGTGAAAAGCAGGGTTTGGTGAAGTCCCAACAACTGGAATACAAGCTGATGGAGTTTGAACATAATTTGTGGGAATACTAAATTCCCCTTAGCCGGATTACAGCAAAAGGCCCGCCCCTCCCGAGTACTCGGGATCGGGGCGGGCCTTTTGCTGTAATCCTCCAACATACACTGCCTTATTTTAGCGTAATAAATTCCTGACCGACGGGTGATGGAATCGCCTTGTGCTGGTGAGATAAAATTAGGACTTTCGCTCAAGTTGCTTGGAGCCTCACCCGCGCGGCGGACCGTCCCGGCCCCTCTCCGGTGGAGAGGGGTGAGGCTAAGCGAAAGTCCTAAAAATAATAAAATGGGAAATGTTTTGAAATCAACTATTTATTTTAAATTCGGCCCGGGAAACGTGTTGATTAAACCTCATTCCAAAACTACAACCGCTCACTCTCCCTCATCCAGATTAGAGCTACGTTCTACAAAACTCTATCTTATTTGGCGTTCTTAGCCGCCCTTACGCGGTATTTATTCTTAAAACAAGACTGAACTTTTTAAGCCGGTGCTATTCCTGACCGGTACCGAAGTTTCATTTGCCTCTTTGCCCCAGTTGTCTAATTTTCTATTGTTTCCATCAAAATCGTTGGGTTATGAAAAAATCAGTACATCTGCTCTTGCTCCTGGTCAGTATTGGCCCCTTTTGCTACGCCCAGCGGTTGAGTCCGCAGGTACTGGCCCCGGCGGGAGGCTCCGCCCGCACCGCCACCATGACCCTCGACTGGACGATGGGCGAGATCGCCACTCAAACGGCCACCGTTAAAACGAACATCTACACCCAGGGCTTCCACCAACCCCGGCTCCAGGTTGAGAAATTAGCCCCCGCCGAATCGTTTTACCGCGTCAGTGCCGTACCCAACCCCGTCACCTCGATTCTGACCGTGCGCGTAGAATCGGGCCAGGAAGGGGACCTGCATCTGGACCTGCTCGACCTCAACGGCCGGACTGTCTTTACCAAATCGACCTACGCCGCCGACGTATCCGTCGAGATGAACCTGGCGGACCTACCCGCTGGCTTGTACTTACTTCAGGTGCGCAATGCCACCGGACGCATTGCCAAAACCCACAAAGTGCTTAAAAATTAACCATCTGTTTTAACCCTACTTTTCCATGAAAAAGCTTTCCCTCCTTCTTTTTGCGCTCCTTTCCCTGACGGTGGCCCAGGCCCAGCGGGCACCCCGGGGCATGAATTACCAGGCCGTGGCCCGCGACCTGAAAGGCCAGGTGCTGGCCGACCAAACGATTTCACTGAGAATCAATCTGCTCAGCGGCAACACTAAGGCCACATTGGTGCATTACTCGGAAACCCACGACGTGACCACCAATCAGTTCGGCTTATTTACGCTCGTGATTGGCGAAGGCAAAACCCAGGCTGGCGTTTTTGATCGTGTGCCCTGGAGCACCGACGACGTGTGGATGGAAGTGGGCATCCGCGAAGCGAACAAAAGCAATTTTGCCATCATCAGTTCGAGCAAACTCCTGGCGGTACCCTACGCCTTCCACGCCGCTACGGCCGCCGAGTTGGTGGGTAAGAGCGGCAACACGGCCGGAGCGAAGGGGGATGTAAATCGCGACCAGCCGGGGGTGGTTTCCCAGAACTGGTCCGTGTTTGGCAACATGCGCACCAACCCGACGCGGGATTTTCTGGGTACGACCGATTATCAGGATCTGGTCATGATCACCAACAACATCGAACGGTTGAGAATTACCAAGGATGGTGACATCAATATTGCCAACAACCTGAAGGTGGGCAAAGATTTAGAAGTGGGCAACGATCTGACCGTCAAGCAGGACGTGTTTCTCAACACGACGGGCGGGGCCACGACAATAAACGGGATTACAACGATCACCAACACGGCAGAGTCCACCGGCAAGACCAATGGGGCGCTCGTCGTGGTGGGCGGGGTGGGCATTGGCAAAAATATCAACGTGGGCGGCAATGGCGATGTCGATGGCACCCTGAACGTGGATGGGATTACCACGATCAGCAACCCGACTCAGTCGACGAGTAAGACCAACGGAGCGCTCGTCGTGGTGGGTGGGGTTGGAATTAGCAAAAATATAAATGTAGGTGGGAATGGCGATGTGGATGGTACCCTGAATGTGGACGGAGCCACAACCATCAACAGTACCTTGAACGTGTCAGGGATTACCAATATCAGCAACACGACTCAGTCCACCAATACGACCACGGGAGCACTCACTGTGGCCGGGGGCGTGGGCATTAGCAAAAACATTAACATAGGCGGCAACGCCAGCATCGGGGGGAACACGAGTTTTGGTGGTAAAGTCAACATCATCGACGCCACCGAGTCGACCAGTACAACCACGGGTGCCCTGACTGTGGCCGGTGGGGTGGGCATTGGCAAGCGCATCAACGTGGGGGGTGCCGCTCAGTTGAACAGCACCCTGGGCGTCGATGGGGCGACCGATCTGAACAGTACCTTGAACGTGGACGGAGCCACCACCCTGAACAGTACACTGAATGTGATTGGCGTAACAAACATCACTAACACCACTCAGTCGACGCTCACAACCAATGGAGCCTTTACCGTGGCGGGTGGGGTAGGCATTGGCAAAAACATCAACGTGGGCGGAACCTCGAACCTCAATGGGCAGGTAACTATCAACGCGCCGTTGAATGGTTCCGATAACAGCGACGCTTCCTACCCGCTACGGGTGAAGGGCAGCAACCAGGGCGTCGTTATTGAAGTAACTGGCTCGCGCAGTAACGACAACAACTTTGTCACCTTTCGGGATGCCACTCAAATTTGGGGACGTATTGAAGGCGAGACGGTGACTGAATTGGAGGCCAGTTCGGAGTATAAAACCCAGGTAGCGCTCTACGTTCTGGAGGGTGTCGCAACACTCGCAGATATAGCAGGTTTGGGGGTTGAAGGAGTTGCTATCGCCGCTACACTAATTGGGATCCCGGCCGCCGTAGGCATTGCAGCGCAAGCCCTCGCTGTAGTCATCAGGGCGGCGGCACTTGTAACCGAGGCAGTAACCTGGTCAAATAACGTTCATGATAATGTAGGAGTATCCTACGCGTCGGGCAACGGCGACTACGCTGAATGGCTGGAGCGCGGCCAAACCGAGCAGGATATGTCGTATGGCCAGATTGTGGGCGTCAGAGGCGGCAAACTTTCTCTGCGTACTGACCAGGCCGATCATTACATGGCCGTTTCCAAAAGCCCCATCGTCCTGGGCAATATGCCGGTAGCGAATCGGGAAAAAGATTTTGAAAAAGTGGCCTTCATGGGTCAGGTACCGGTTCGGGTGGTGGGCAAGGTGGCTATTGGGGACTACATCATTCCCTCGGGCAACCACGATGGGATGGGCCTTGCCGTCCATCCGGCGGAGATGAAACTGGGCGACTACGCCCGCATTGTGGGCGTATCCTGGCAGGAGGCAAAAGATGCGCCGTTGAATTTAGTTAATGTGGCCGTGGGCATCAACGCCAACGATTTGACCAGTAAAATGGTAGCAATGAGTCAGAAAATGGATTCGTTGAGCCAAAAAACGGACAACATCCTGGCGTTCCTGCAAGGTAAAGCACCGTTGCAAACCGGTAATGCGGTTGGTGGGGTACCGAGTGGAAAAGTTGACAAAGGGAATGCTTCGGCGCAGGCACAGACTTCTCTGGTTAAAACGCTGTCGGATGCTGATTTTGACCGCACTATCGACAAACTCAGTCCTCAATTGACGCAGTACTTTGGGGAGGCGAAAGCCCAACTGATTGCTAAAGGCATTAATCCTAACGCTAATCCGTACTTAGCGGAGTTTTTCAAAGATCCCATTACCTCAGTTAAGCAATTACGTCGTGACCCGACCATGAGTACACAGTGGGGCCGCTTCGATCAGCAACTGCAAAACAAAACCAAAAAATAACAGGTTTTGCAACAAAAGAGCCGCCCCGACTACTCGGGACGGCTCTTTTGCTTTAGTGTCACTTCAATTCCACCTCCTCAAAATACTTCCGCACTTTATCGGCTTTGTCTTTTCCCAGCACGGTGATGAGTTCATCTTCCTGGGCTTCGCGGATGTTTTTCAGGGTTTTAAAGTGCTTCAGTAATTTCGTCGCCGTGATTTTGCCGATACCCTCGACCGATTCCAGTTCGGTCACCAGGAAAGCCTTGCTCCGCCGGTCGCGGTGGTGGGTGATGCCGAAGCGGTGCGCCTCGTCGCGCAACCGCTGGATGAGTTTTAGCGATTCCGATTTTTTGTCGATGTACAGCGGGATCGGATCTTCGGGAAAATAGATTTCTTCCAACCGCTTGGCAATGCCGATGACGGGCACTTTGCCGTACAATTCGAGTTCCTTCAACGCGTCGCAGGCGGCCGAAAGCTGCCCCTTGCCACCGTCCACAATAATCAGGTCGGGGAGGGGCTGCTGCTCGTCCAACACCCTGGAATACCGCCGACTCACGACCTCGTGCATCGTGGCAAAATCGTTGGCACCCGTCACGGTTTTGGGAATGAAATGCCGGTAGTCTTTTTTGGAGGGAAAACCGTCTTTAAAACACACCATCGCCGACACCGGATTAGTACCCTGAATGTTGGAGTTGTCGAAACACTCGATGTGACGCGGCAGGGCTTTCAGCTGCAAATCGTTCTTCAATGTCATCAGCACCCGCATTTTAGGATTGCCCGCCGTTTCTTCGGCCACTTTTCGGTCGGCTTTTTCCTTACGGAAATACAGTACGTTTTTCAACGACATATCCAGTAATTTTCGCTTGTCGCCAATCTGCGGCACGGTGTTCTGAATGCCTTTGAAATCAATGGAAAGGGGAATGTTGGTCAGTACTTCCTTGGCCTCGCTCTGGTACTGGTCGCGCATTTCCCACACCCACATCGTGAGGATATCCTCGTCGGTTTCGTCGAGTTTTTTCTTGACTTCAAAGGTTTGGGATTGCGTAATCGTGCCGTTGAGTACCTTCATAAAATTGAGGTAGGCGCAGGCTTCATCCGACACGATGGCGAAAACGTCGACATCGGCAATGTTGGGATTGACGACGGTCGATTTGCTTTGAAAACTACCCAGCAAATCCAGCTTTTCTTTCCACTGCTGGGCATCCTCAAAAGCCAGTTTGGTGGACGCCTCCTGCATTTTTTCCTCAAAATACCGCCGGGGCAAAGTAAGATTTCCCTTCAAAATCAACTTCACCTGCTCGATTTCCCGGTTGTAATCCTCTTCCAAAACGAAGCCTTCGCAAGGCCCTTTGCAGTTGCCGATGTGGTACTCCAAACACACCTTAAACTTATCGGCGGCAATGTTTTCGGGCGACAGATTCAGGCTACACGTGCGGATGGTGTACAACTGCCGGAACATATCGAGCAGGGCGTACATCACTCGGGCCTGGGCGTAGGGGCCAAAAAACGTACCCAATTTCCGGTCGACGCGCCGCATCGTGAGCAGGCGCGGAAAGCGCTCGTTGGTGACGCAGATGAAGGGGTACATCTTGTCGTCGCGGAGCAGAATGTTGAAACGCGGCTGGTGTTTTTTGATGAGTGTATTTTCCAGTAAAAGCGCATCAAACTCCGTCGGGACGATGGTAATTTCGATCTTCCGAATCTGGCCGACGAGGCGTTTGGTTTTGCGGTCGTGCTGGTTGGATTTGACGAAATAACTACTCACGCGGTTGCGCAAATCCTTGGCCTTGCCTACGTAAATAATATTCCCCTCCGTATCGAAGTACCGATACACCCCCGGCTGGTGGGGTATTTTGGTCAGTTCTTTTTTGTAATCGAATTCCATCAGGCCGTTAATCGTTATCCGTTGATCGTTAATCGCGTTGAGTAGAGGAAAGAACCGATTAACGGTTAACAGTTAACGAGTAACGAACCGCGTAGCGGAGAACAAATTTACCACAAAAAACGCGGCGTTTTTTAGCAATTCCGGGCCTTCAGCGAGGGCTTCGGCGAGGGTCATGGGGCGGGGCAGAATCGAGGCGGCGTAGGTCAGGCCCATCGTGCGCAACGCCAGCGGATCGGCCTCCAGCGTACCGCACAGGGCAATTACCGGAATCTGGTACGCCGCCGCCCGTTGACAAATTCCGCCGATGAGTTTGCCCTGCAAGGTTTGGGCATCGAGCTTACCCTCGCCGGTGATGATGAGATCGACGCCGTTCAACTTCTCGTCGAAACGCGTTAATTCCAGCAGCAAATCGACGCCGGACCGGAGCGTAGCGCCCAGAAATACCATCGCTCCGAAAGCCGCTCCGCCTGCCGCGCCCGCGCCGGGGATCGCCGAATTTACCCCCGGAATTACCCCCAACCCCCTAAAGGGGGCTTTTTCATTAATGAAAAAGCCAGGCAGGAAAGCCCCCTTTAGGGGGTTGGGGGTAATTCCGGGGGGGGCTTCGGCTTTTTCCGCCAGATTCCGCAACCCTGCATCCAAAAGTTCCACTTGCTCCGGCGTTGCTCCTTTTTGTGGGGCGTACACGTGGGCCGCGCCTTCGGGTCCGAATAGCGGAGCCGTTACGTCGCAGGCCACGTCGATGGTGACTTTGGAAAAATCGAACGCGACATCTGAAGCGTCAATTTGGGCAATCCGGCTCAGGTTGCCTCCGCAGGGATAAAGTGCCTGCCCGCTTGCATCAAGAAACCGGTACCCCAGGGCTGCCGCCAAACCCGTACCGGCATCAGTCGAAGCGCTCCCACCGACCCCCAGAATAATCCGGGTCGCCCCGGCTTGTAGCGCGGCCCGGATGAGCGTACCCGTACCAAACGTGTTGGCCCGCAAGGCATCACGCTCGTTGGGGGCGAGGTGGTGTAAACCCGACGCCGAGGCCAGTTCGACAAACGCCGTGTTGCCATCGGCTGATACCCCGTACTCCGCCCGAATCGGGCGGCCAAGCGGGTCTTGCGTCGGGGTAGTCACCCGCCGCCCCTGGCTCGTTTCGATCAGCACGTCCAGGGTGCCTTCACCGCCATCGGCCAGGGGAAGTTCAAAAAGTTCAATCGACGCGTCGACCATTCGCGCACCCTCGGCCATCGCGCGGCAGGCTTCGGCGGCGGTCATCGAACTTCGGAATTTATCCGAGGTAAGCAGGATTTTCATCGATGTGTTACGAGTATATTACGACAAGGGGGCCAATGAAAAACTTTCGTTAACGTGTTGAAAAAATGAGTAGCACAGTTTAGATTTTTCTTTATACTTGTAAGATTTTCCATCCTTAATCTAATCTATAATGAGAAGACTACTTTACAATCCACTACTTGCTGTTTTGGTTTTTTCAGTAGGCGTACTGCTGAGTTATCAAGCCAATGCCCAGGATCGCCGGGTCACTGGTCGAGTGACGGGAGGCTCCGACGGACAGCCCGTGCCCGGAGCCAGCATTTTGATGAAAGGTACCGCGACCGGTGCGGTGACCGATGCCAGTGGCAATTACGCCATTAACGTTCGTACCGCCAGTGATGTACTGGTGATTTCGTCGGTTGGCTATCAACGACAAGAAATTACCGTTGGTAACCAAAGCGTGATCGACGCTCGTCTGACCGAAGACGCCAGCAACCTCAGCGAAATTGTTGTAACCGGGTACGGCAGTCAGCGCAAGAAAGACATCACCGGGGCCGTGACCGTGGTCGATGCCGCCAAACTGACCGCCGTGCCGACCCCCAACCTGACCCAGGCTCTGCAGGGCCGGGCGGCGGGGGTTACCGTGGGTAATGACAACTCGCCGGGTGGTGGCACGATGGTGCGGATCCGGGGTTTTGGCACGATCAACAACAACTCGCCGCTCTACATCATCGACGGCGTACCGACCACGGGTAGTTTGAACAACATCAACCCGAACGATGTCGAGTCGATGCAGATTTTGAAGGATGCCTCGGCGGCCTCGATTTACGGCTCGCGCGCAGCCAACGGAGTGGTCATTATCACGACCAAAAAAGGCAAGGCCGGGGAGCCTAAAATTACCTTCGATATGTACACGGGTATCCAGCAGCCCGGCAAATTTCTGCCTCTGCTCAATTCGCAGGAATTGGGTGATTTGATCTGGGAATCGCAGAAAAACGTGGGCCAAACGCCCAGCCACGGGCAGTACGGTAAAGGAGCGACGGCGGTCGTGCCCGATTATGTTTATCCGTCGGGCGTAGCTGAAGGCGACCCGCTCGTGGCCCGCGATGCCAGTGGCAATTACATCAATTACACCAACGACATCACAACGGCGGGCTTCGGGGCTACGAAGTTTCTGATCACCAAAGCGGCCAAAGAAGGCACCAACTGGCAGGACGAGCTTTTCAACAATGCCCCCATCCAGAACTACCAATTGGGGGCCAGCGGTGGAGCGGATAAAGGCAGCTACGCGATCTCGCTGAATTATTTCAACCAAAAGGGTATCCTCACCCATACCAACTACAAGCGGTACTCGTTGCGGGCCAACACACAGTTTACGGTGAAAAACCGGTTTCGGGTCGGTGAAAATTTCACCGTGTCGTACGATGAGCGTATGGGCGTCACCAACAACGACGAATCGAACCCTATCACTTTTGCCGTCAGGATGCACCCGTTGGTGCCGGTGTACGACGTAGCCGGGAATTTTGCCGGAGCCAAAGGTCTCAATCTCGGCAACGCCCGTAGTCCGGTGGCCGAAATCTTCCGTTCCCGCCAAAATCCCACCAAGGGCGTTCACTTGTTTGGTAACGCCTTCGCCGAAGTGGATCTGCTCAAAGGGCTGACCTTCCGCACCAGTTTTGGAATCGAGTACAACCTGTTCAATACCAGCGCCTACACCGTTCGCGACATCGAGTCGCCGGAATCGCGCAACACCAACAGTCTGACGGTGTCGAACAGTTACGACAACTCCTGGACCTGGTACAACACCCTGACCTACAACCGGACGTTTGGCGCGCATACGTTTAACGTCCTGACCGGAACCGAATCCATCGCCACGTATTCGTTCGGCTTCAACGCCAACCGCTCCAGTTTCGCCTTCGACGACCCCGACTACCGGTACCTCAACGCCGGTAGCCCACTCGGTTTGCAAAACAGCGGGGGCGGGGCCAACCGGACCCGCTTGTTTGGGATCTTTGGGAAAGTGAACTACGCCTACAAAGACTTTATTCTGGCCGACTTCACGTTGCGCCGCGACGGGTCGTCGCGCTTCGGTCTGGGCAATCGGTACGCCATTTTCCCGGCGGCCAGCGTGGGCGTACGTCTGACGGAATTAGCGGTGATGAAAAGCCTCCCCGTCGTTTCAGACCTGAAACTCCGGGCGGGTTGGGGGCAAACGGGCAACCAGAACATTCCGAACCTGTACAATGCCTACTCGCTTTACGAGTCCCAACCCGCCAACAACTTTTACGACATCAATGGCAGCCGCAACTCGATCGTTCCGGGTTTCGATTTGACCCAATTCGGGAACCCGAATGGCAAGTGGGAAACCACGACCTCGACCAACATCGGTTTCGATGCCAGCCTGCTCAACGGCAAACTCGAACTGATTTTCGACTGGTACACCCGCCGGACCACCGATATGCTCAACCAGATCGACATCCCCCTAACGCAGGGCATCGCCACGATTCCCTTCACCAACGTCGGGAGCATGGAAAACAAGGGCATCGACCTGAGCCTGACGTACAACGGCCGGGGAATGGGTGGCGATTTGCGCTACTCGATCACCGGGAACTTCTCGACCTACCGCAACAAGGTGACCAACCTCAACGACAACCCCGAGGCCAATAAGTTTGGCTTTGGGACCCGCCTGCCCGCCATGAGCGTTTCGCGGGTTGGGTACCCGATTGCCTCCTTCTTTGGCTACACCATCGATGGGATTTTCCAAACCGACGAAGCCGCCAAAGCCGCCCCACAATTTGGCACCTACAACCGCGCCGGGTCGTTCATTTTCCGCGATACCAACGGCGACGGCGTTGTGACGGCCACCGACCGAACCATCATTGGTAACCCGCACCCCGACTTCACCTACGGCCTCAACGTGAGCGTGGGCTACAAAGCCTTCGATCTGACCCTGTTTGGTCAGGGTGTGGCGGGCAACGACATCTTCAACTACATGAAGTATTGGACCGACTTCAACACCTTCCAAGGGAACCGGAGCAAGCGGATGTTGTACGATTCGTGGCGGCCTGGTAAGACCGACGCTACCTTGCCGCAACTGCGCTCGACGGATGCTGTTAGTGCCCAGATTTCGACGTATTTTGTTGAGAAAGGGTCTTACCTGCGCCTGAAAAACGTCCAGTTGTCGTACACGCTTCCGGCGGGCTTGCTACGTCGGCTGGGCCTGGGGCAGACCCAGATTTACATTCAGGGACAGAACCTGCTGACGGCGACCAAGTATTCGGGCCTCGACCCCGACATCAACCTGCGCCGCTCGGGGGATAACAACGCCGACATTCACCTGGGCGTGGATGAAGGGGCCTATCCGGCTTCTAAGTCGTATCTGGCGGGCTTGCGTCTCACTTTCTAACCTTGTCATTTGTTAATGGTCAATGGTTGAATTTCAGTCATTTAATCAATAACTATTAACTATTGACAGATAACTTTTCACAAAAAAGACATGAAAAAAATACTCTTTTTTAGCACATTGTTCGTCGTGGGACTGGCTACTTCCTGCAAGGAATCCTTTCTCGACGTAAGGCCGCAGGGCGTGGCTTCACCAACTCAGGTTGCCAACCGCGATGGCGTCAACGCGTTGCTGATTGGGGCTTACTCGCTGCTCGACGGGATCGGATCGGGTACGACGGGCTGGCACGCCGCCGTATCAAACTGGGTGTACGGTGGCGTGGTTTCCGACGATGCCTATAAAGGCACCGACGGTAGCGATCAGCCCGAAATTACCGCTCTGGAGCGCTTTGAGGGACAGGCCAATTTCGCCCACATGATCGGTAAATGGCGCCACACCTACGATGCGGTTTCGCGGTGCAACGCGGCGCTGCAGGCCGTAGCCGATGCCAAGGATATCCCCGATGTTGAAAAGGCGCAAATTGTGGCCCAGGCCCGTTTTCTGCGCGGGCATTACCACTTCGAGGGCAAAAAGATTTTCAATATGCTGCCGTACATCGATGAGAAAACCTATGATCCCGTCAATGCGAATTCGACCAAAATCCCCAACGACAAGGATATTTATCCAAACATCGAGGCGGACTTCAAAGCCGCGATGGATGCCCTGCCCGAGACCCAGTCGCAGAAAGGCCGCGCGACCAAGTTTGCCGCAATGGCCTACCTGGCCAAAATCTATATGTTTCAGGGCTTCAACGTGGCTACCGGCGTACCCAACCCGGCCAAATTGAAGGCTGCCAAGGACTTGCTCGAAGCCATCGTAGCCAGTGGCAAATATCGGTTGGTGGATTTTCAGGATAACTTCAAGGCCGCTACCAACAACAACCCCGAGTCTGTCTTTGAGGTGCAGTACTCGGTCAACGACGGCACGGCGGGCCAAAACGGCAACCAGGGCGACGTGCTCAACTGGCCTTACTTTTCGAGCGCACCGGGTGGCGGCTGCTGCGGATTCTACCAGCCTTCGCAGAATCTGGTCAACGCCTACAAAACGGACGCCAAGGGCCTGCCCCTGATTGATACCTACAACGATTCTGACCTGAAAAGCGATCAGGGTATCAAAGCCACCGAGGCGTTTGTGCCCGACAACACGACGCCCCTCGATCCTCGTCTCGATCATACCGTGGGCCGCCGGGGGGTTCCGTTCCTCGATTGGGGGCCAATGCCCGGCGTGACCTGGGTACGTGACCAGTCGTACGGTGGGCCTTACGTGGGTAAAAAATGGATGTACCTCAAGGCAGAAGAAGGAACTAACACTCACTCGACCAACAAACGCTCCGTGGCCAACAACTACCGCCTGATTCGCTACGCGAGTGTGCTACTGTGGCTGGCCGAGGCTGAGGTAGAAATTGGTAGTTTGGATAAAGCGCGCCTGTTGGTTAACCAGATTCGCAAGCGGGCCAAAGACAGCAAGTATGTCACGATGCCCGATGGGAAACCAGCCGCCAACTACGTCGTTGACGAATACCCGGCGGGATCGGCGGCCTTTGCCGATCAGGCTTCGGCCCGCAAGGCGGTGCGGTTTGAATCCCGGCTGGAATTGGGCATGGAAGGGTTCCGGTTCTTCGACATCGTGCGCTGGGGTATCGCCGACCAAGTGATGACCGCCTACCTGGCGAAGGAAAGCCTGAAGCGGCCTTTTTACAAAGGCGCTATATTCAAAAAAGGCACTAACGAATACTTCCCCCTGCCGGTCGATCAAATAGCCAACACGTACCTCAACGGTCAACCTACTCTGAAGCAGAATAATGGGTATTAAGTACTGGAGCAAAAGTTAGCGGGTTACTGGTTACGGTTCGTCGCTGCGATTAGATCACTGACTGATTACCAGACTTTTATCCAATAACTAATAACCTCCTAACGTAGTAACGACTACTTAAATACCTGCGACCAGACTGAGAAACCGTTTACAAAAACAGGCGCAATTCCCCAGGGAGTTGCGCCTGTTTTTGTTAAAAAAACCGAGGCTTTTGAAAAAAAAGCTACCTGTCCCGCAATAAAGTACAGCTCATTGAAAATCAGCCGAATTATTTAGATTCAAACTGTTGGTTTTAGAATAAATTTTGGATAAAATTGAATGTTATAAAACCCTAATCTTTTCAATGTATCCCTTCTAACCCTTTTAAACCTATGAGGAAATTACTCTATTCCACGGGGCAAATCCTGCTTGGTGTTGTCTGGCTGGCCTTGCTGGCGGGCGACGCCTGGGCGCAAGATCGTCGGGTGACGGGCCGTGTCGCCACGTTTACCGATAACCAGCCCGTTCCCGGAGCCACCGTCCAGGTGAAAGGCGCACCGACGGGAACCACCACGGATGCCAACGGAAACTTTGCCGTTGCGACCCGGCCCGGCAGCAATACCCTGGTGGTTAGTTCGATTGGTTACAAAACCATCGAGGTATCGGTGGGCAATCAGACCACCGTCAACGTTACCCTGCAGGAAGACGCCGCCTCGCTGAGTGAAGTGGTCGTTACGGGGTATTCGACCCAGCAAAAGAAGGA
>JAJAZB010000442.1 GCA_026785975.1 Cytophagaceae bacterium
GAAGTGGGTGGCGGCGTTGAAAAGGGCTTTTTGGTCGGCGTTGTCCATCTCAACCTGGGCCGATTCCACGATTTGCAGCGAGCGGGTGCCGTCGGCATTTTCAACCCAGAACGGACCGCCGCCGGGTTCGCCCACGTTTTTTACCATCCCGCATACCCGCAACGGACGATCGAGTTTCTGCTGAAAATAGGTCGTTTGTGCTTCATCGCTTAGGCGGCTGAAATCTTCGGGTGGGCGCACGTACAGGGTTTTCTCGAAAAAATCGGCCAGTTCGTCGAGCAACCCCTCGTCGGTTAAAGTACGCTCGGCCAGTTTGGTTTGGTACTCAAACAGTTTATTGCGCAAATCCAGCAGCACACCGGCCAAAGCCTTTTTGTACAAAACCGTCGTGTCTTTCAACCGATCGGGCACCACGTTATCGATGTTTTTGATGAAAACCACGTCGGCATCGAGCGCGTTGAGGTTTTCCAAAAGTGCGCCGTGTCCGGCGGGCCGGAAGAGCAAGGTGCCGTCTTTTTCGCGGAAGGGCGTATTGTCGGGATTGACGGCGATGGTGTCGGTAGCGGGTTGCTGTTCCGAAAAATCGACGTGGTAGCTGATTCCAAATTCGGCTCCGTACCGGGGAGCCGCCGCACCAACCAACGCTTCAAACCGGCTGCGGTGCTCGGGCGAAACCGTGAAATGCAACTTTGCGCTACTTCCGGTGCTGGCGTAACGGGCCGCTTCCACGAGGTGTTCCTCCACGGGCGTCCGGGCGGCGTCAGCCGGGTACTGGTGAAACTTCAATAAACCTTTCGGCAATTGCCCGTAACCGAGACCGTTTTCGTTCAGAAAATAGTCGGCAATTACTTGCGGATCAGCCGATCGAATGTCGTGACCGTCGGCAGCGAGCGCGGTTTTTAAATCGTCGTAAAAAGCGAAATGGGACAAGCGTTCAAAAAACTGTTCGACGGAAGCATCCCGTTTGCCGTTTTCCAGGAACGAAAACAGCGCCTTAAACATCCGCGTGGCCGCCCCGGAGGCCGGGACAAATTTCAGCGGACGTAAAGTTCCGGCGGCGGCGTCGTAGTTTTGCGCGTACTGTTCGGCCTGCTCGTCGGTCAGGCGCACGATCCCATCGCCCACGGTAGCGGCTTTGGCCAGGGGTAGGTAGGGAAATCCCTGCCGAAAGTGCTCGATCTGTTGCCCGATGGTGGCCACGTCGATGCCCTGGGTGCGAATCTGGGCCAGGTCTTTTTCTGAAAACATAAAGTCAGGGTTACGGAATAAGCGATTTTCTTGCAAATTTGCGGGCGAGCGCCGAGTGGTTCAAGGTACTTTTACAAAATCAGCGCTTTCTTCTCATCAGACATTCCGGTAAACCGGGGCCTAAAGTTTTGAAAAATTCCCTAACAATGCCGCTTCCTCGCCAAATTTTTATTGTTGCCCTCCTCGGGCTGCTGGCTTGCCAGCCCACCACACCCGATTCGCCACCAGCTAACGGCGAGTTGTTTGAAACACCCGCCTTGAGTAGCGTACCCCTACTCGATGCCCCCAACCTGCGCGAGGCATCCGGATTAACGGCGAGCCGGGCCAACCAAAGTTTGCTCTGGGCGCTCAACGACAGCGGCGACGGGGCGCGGGTTTTCCTGATTGGCCCCGACGGCAAACAGCGGGCCGAGTACCAACTGGAAGGGGCCACCAACCGCGATTGGGAAGACATGGCCTCGACGGAAATCAGCGGCGTCAAAACGGTTTTTGTGGGGGACATTGGCAATAATATTAATCAAAATTCGACCCAGAGCATTTACAGTTTTGCCGAACCAACCTTCAGCGGGGCCACTTCCGGCAAAATTAGTTCGGTCGCCAGGATTGAATTCAAGTACCCCGACGGCTCGCACAATTCCGAAGCGCTCCTGGTCGATCACCAAACGAAGGATTTATACATCGTCACCAAACAGCAAACCGGAGCCAGGCTGTACCGATTGCCTTACCCGCAAAGTACCAATGGCGTCGTGACCGCCGAGGCCCTGGGCGAATTGCCGGTCAACAACCTGACGGCGGGGGATATTTCGCCCGATAATCAGGAAGTGATTTTGCGAAACTACGAGGAAGTTTTGTACTGGAAACGGGGCAGCGGCGAAGCATTGGCGGCAACCCTCAGGCGCGCGCCCGTTCGCCTGCCGTACCTGCGCGAACCGCAGGGCGAAGGCCTGGCTTTTGCCGCCGATGGTAGCGGCTATTTCACCATCAGTGAAGTGGCGGAGGGGATTCAGGCGAGGCTGTTTTTTTATAAAAGGAAATAGGCAACTGAATTAGAGTTGACAACTTTCAAAAAGTTGTCAACTCTTCTCAAACAAAGTACCGCCCGGTTTTTGTCCCCAGAAAGGCCTGAAGGGGAATTTCTTCCTGCTTGATAAATCCGCTTTGGGGCAGTAGTCCGTCGGCCACCATTTCAACGACGGCCACGATCGACGCCGCCGTAGTCCAGGAAATAGCCCGCCAGGCTTGCCCGTCGATGGTGCGCGGGTGGTAGGCCCGGTAAAATTCTTCGCGTTCGAGGCGCTCGCCCTTCCAGCCTTCCACTACGGCGTACACGTACACCACGTCTTCCTGCACGGGCGGCTTGGCGGCGGTCAGAATTTCTTCGGTGAGTTGGCGGCGATCTTTCAGAATCAATTCGTAGAGCAAAAAACGCATCAGCCGCCCGTGGCCGGGGTAGCGGATGGTCTTGTAGTTGAGCGTATCGAGCCGACCTTCAAAGGTTTCACACATCGTACCCAACCCGCCCGACGTGCTGAACGCCTCGAATTCCTGCCCTTCGATATTGATGGTTTCCAACCCTTCGAGTGCCGGAACCCATTTGCGGGTGCCGTTGTGAATGACCTCGCAATCGTTGATGTATTCATTGATAACCCCCGCCGGCGACCACGTAAACGAATAGCCCAACTGCCCGTTGGGATGGGCCGGTAGCGCGCCAACCCGCAGTTCGATGTCGCGCAGGCGGGTAAACCGGCTGGCGAGTTCGGCCCCGACGATGCCGATGAACCCCGGCGCCAGTCCGCACTGCGGTGCCAGCACGCCCCGACTACCCGTCGCGGCCATGTCGCGAACGGCGGTCGTAGTCGGTACGTCTTCGGTGAGGTCAAAGTAATGTTTGCCCAGTCGGTGGGCCAACCGGGCAATGGGCAAGTTGAGCGAGTAGGGCAGGCACGACACGACCCCGTCGACTTCGGCAAGGAGCGTTTCGAGCAGGATTTCGTCGTGAACATTGCCCAAAACGACGGAAAAGGGCAATTCCTGGGCGGGTTGGTGATGATCGTAGCCCGTCACGCGGAAGCGATGACTAAGCAAAACGCCAACCAACGATCCGACTTTTCCTAAACCAATGATGAGCAGGTGGTGCATGGGGGGGTAGTAGTGAGGAGTTAGGCGTGGGGTTTTGGGGGGGGGGGGGGGGGTTTAGGGGGGGGGGGCGCCCCGCGCGGGGCGGCGAGGCCGGGTTTTTTTGTTTTTTTTAAAAAAAAAATTGGGGGTGGGGGGGCCTAACGGAAAACTAA
>JAJAZB010000443.1 GCA_026785975.1 Cytophagaceae bacterium
ACCGCAGGCACGAAAATGCCTCTGTTTCGTTCAGGCCCATCGCCAACAGCACGTGCGAGGGATCGATGCTGGCGGCGGTGCAGGCCGAACCGTTGGAAACGGCCATGCCCTCCAAGCCCATGATGAGCGCGTCGGAGTCGCAGTTTTCAAAGAAAATATTGGTGACGTTGTAGAGCCGGTTCGCCCACTGGCGCGAGTTTGTAACTCGTGTCTACATGGTTGGTTCCGGTTGCCTTATTTTATAGCCTCAAGTACCCCAGCCGTACTACTGGAACAGCTTATTCCCCCATTTTCCTATATTTTGGTAACTTCGGCTTAAAATCTAATCAAGCCCCAGTTATGGAAGCAACATTTGTAGTTAAGGCCGAGGAAGATAAAAAAGAGTTTGCTGAGCGGCTGACTCAGTTCTTCTCGGGGAAAGCCATCAAAGTAAGCGTTGAGGAGGTGAACGAAAAAGCCGTCAGTCAGCAGCAGCTTCTTAGGCGGATGGAAGCCTTGCGGTTAGTTACGGAGCAGGTTCCCCCCACTGGCGCGAGTTTGTAACTCGTGTCTACACTTGAGTACAGATATTCCTATCAATACACCGCCGGAGCCACGTACCCCTGATGAAGCTGGGATACGGGGAAAATCAAATCCCAATCCCGGCCCCAAACTACATTGCCCCGGTCAATTCGGAAGCATTTAAAATGAGCTAATTGGCGGTATTTGTTATGCTGTGGATGGGGGTGGTTCGTCAGAAATGGTCCAAAATCTACCACTTGCGAGGTGCCATCGGAAAAGGTAAGTCTCAGTTGATAATCATTCACATATTCTGCATCGGTGACTGTGAGCGCTCTCATAGCTTTTTTGTGATTTTACGAACCTGAGGTTTCTTCTTCAAAACAAAAAATTCCAGCCATTTCTGAGCGATTTCACCGGCGTAGATTTCAACTACTTTTCGAGCCTCTTTCTGGTCTTTCGATGGGAGCATTTCAACGCCGTCAGCCTTTCGTAGCTGAACATCCGTCAGTTTCCCATCCTCAAAAAATAACTCAAAAATGGTTTCATACTCCGCATGACTCACATGGACGTGAACAGGCAGGTGCTCATTGCTGTAGAAATAAAAAATCAATCCAAAGTATTCAATGACACGGGGCATGGGGTCGCTTAGAAATGGTTGCTTTACGCTTCAACGAGGCAAAACTACCAGAATTCTCTGAATCACACCCACGCCCGCAACCCTTCCACCACCCCCTTCACCGCCCCAACCGTAGCCGCAAGTTCAGATTCCGAATTGAACCGCCCCAGGCTAAACCGCAGGCACGAAAATGCCTCTGTTTCGTTCAGGCCCATCGCCAACAGCACGTGCGAGGGATCGATGCTGGCGGCGGTGCAGGCCGAACCGTTGGAAACGGCCATGCCGTCCAAGCCCATGATGAGTGCGTCGGAGTCGCAGTTTTCAAAGAAAATATTGGTGACGTTGTAGAGCCGGTTCGCCCGGTTTGCATCTCCATGCGGGCCATTCACTCGTGTGCCGGAAATACCCAGCAGGGCCGCTTCAAGTTGGTCGCGGAGTCGACCGATTCGGAGCGTATCCTCTTGCAGTTCCAGCCGGGCGAGGTTGGCTGCTTGGCCCAGGCCCACGATGCCGGGCACGTTGAGCGTACCACTGCGCAAGCCGCGTTCGTGTCCGCCGCCGTGGAGCAGGGCTTCGAGTTTCACCCGCCGGGGACGGCGTTGCCGCACAAAAAGCCCACCCACACCCTTCGGACCGTAGAATTTGTGGGCCGAAAACGCGAGTAAATCCACATTCAAATCATCCACGTCGAGCGGTAATTTGCCCAGGGCCTGGGTGGCGTCGGTCATCATCAGTGCCCCGGCGGCGTGGGCCAGTTCAGCGATTTCCCGGATGGGCTGAATCACCCCCGTTTCATTATTGACCAGCATCACCGAAACCAGAATCGTGTCGGGACGAAGAGCGGCTTTTAAGGTTTCCAAATCCAGCAAACCATCCGGTTTTACGGGCAGGCAGGTGATTTCAAAGCCCCGCGTTTCGAGGTACCCGCACACGTCGAGCACGGCTTTGTGTTCGGTTTGCACGGTGACGATGTGGCGGCCCCCGGCTGGATGGCCCCCGGCTGGATGGCCCCCGGCTGGATCGCCCCTGCCCGCGTAGTTTTCCGCCACGCCCTTGATGGCCAGATTGATGGCTTCCGTTGCGCCGGAGGTGAAGACGAGTTCGTGGGTTTCGCAGTGCAACAGGTCGGCCACTTGCTGGCGGGCGGTTTTCACGGCTTCATTCGCGCCCACGCCGAAGGGATGCGTACTGGCGGCGTTGGCAAAGTTGTCCGTCAGAAACGGCATCATCGCCGCCAGCACGCGCGGGTCGAGGCGGGTAGTGGCGTTGTTGTCAAGGTAAATCATCGGCTGCGGGCTATTTCGTTGCTACGAAGATACGAGGTCGCGATTTGTCGCCAACCGGAGGCCGGGTCAACCGACCCGCCGTTTCAACAATAATCCCAATTCGCTTTTTTTCCCAAAACGGCCCTTATTTTTGCGCAAAGTTTGCACGTTTATGATTCAGCGTATTCAATCTATTTTTTTGGTACTGGTCAGTGTGGCCATGCTCGTGTGTGTATTCAGCCCGATTTGGAGCAAAGTGGCCCCGGGCGAGGCCGTCTACCTCGATGCCTTCACGCTCGACCATACCCGCCGAGGGTCGGAACCCACCTCAACGTCCGTATTTTATATCGCTCTGCTGGCCGGATTAGCGGCGATTGTGGCGCTGGTCTCCCTCGTTCAGTACCGCAACCGGTTCCGGCAATTGATTCTGGGACTGGTCAATTCACTGATTATGGCCGCGTTGCTGGGCTGTACGGCTTACGCGTCCGTTTACCAGGGAGCGGTGCTTTTTAGTCCGGGCGAAAAAGGTACGTATGGCGTCGGTTTCTACGCGGTCATCGCCGGGCTTATTTGCAACGTGGTAGCCAACCGCTTCATTCGCCAGGATGAAGCCCTGGTTCGCTCGACCGACCGGATGCGGTAAACAGCCCCCTGATTGGCCGCGCAACAAGTCCGCAAGATGTACCAAACCGGGTATATTTTGCGGACTTTTAATTTGTTTTTCAGAGCCAGTTTCCGATTTTTCGCTAAATCAAAAACCGGTTGGCAACGACCGGTTGCTCCGAAGCAACTTATTTTTTTTGGGGGCGATTGGCGATTTTTTACTAATTTCAATTTCAGTTTGTCGCCCATCTCTTCTTTATCAAGACGTTTCCCAACCCACATTGAATCCAACTAAGGTCGTAGCCCCCTCCATAAATGTTCATCCGACGATGATCGTTGACCAAGCCGTAAAGATCACACTGCACGAAAAACTGAAAGAAATTTTCGGTTTTAGCCAGTTCCGTGGTGATCAGGAAGCCATCATTTGCAGCATCCTCGAAGGCATCAATACCTTCGTCATCATGCCCACGGGTGCGGGTAAATCGCTTTGTTATCAACTCCCCGCCATCGTGACCGAAGGCACGGCGGTCGTGATTTCGCCGCTCATCGCGCTGATGAAAAATCAGGTGGATCAAATGAACGCCTTCGGCATCAACGCGCAATTTCTGAACTCGACGCTCAACAAGGCCGAAATGAACAAGGTCAAGCGGGACGTGCTGAGTGGCGAGGTCAAATTGCTCTACGTGGCCCCCGAATCGCTGACGAAGGAAGACAATCTGGCGTTTTTGAAAAAAGCCAACATCTCGTTTGTCGCCATCGACGAAGCGCATTGCATCTCGGAATGGGGGCATGATTTCCGCCCCGAATACCGCAAGATTCGGAGTATCGTCGAGAACCTGGGCAACCTGCCCATCATTGCCCTGACGGCCACCGCGACCCCGAAGGTGCAGCAGGATATTCAGAAAAACCTGCAAATGGAGGATGCGTCGATTTACAAAACGTCGTTCAACCGGAAAAATCTTTACTACGAAATCCGCCCCAAAGTCGATACGCGCAAGCAACTCATCCGCTTTATCCGCAACAACAAGGGGAAATCGGGAATTATCTATTGCCTCAGCCGGAAAAAAGTAGAGGAGATTGCCGAACTCCTCACCGTCAACGACATCAAGGCCTTGCCCTACCACGCGGGCCTGGAATCGGCCACCCGGATGGCCAACCAGGACGCGTTTCTGAACGAAGAGGTCGAGGTCATCGTCGCCACGATTGCCTTCGGGATGGGCATCGACAAACCCGACGTGCGCTTCGTGATTCACTACGACGCGCCCAAATCGCTCGAAGGGTATTACCAGGAAACCGGCCGCGCCGGGCGCGATGGGCTGGAGGGCAACTGCGTCATGTTTTACAGCTACGACGACATTCTGAAACTCGATAAATTCAACAAAGACAAGCCGGTTACGGAGCGCGACAACGCCAAAATGTTGCTCTACGAAATGGTCTCGTACGCCAACATCGGCCTGTGTCGCCGGCGTCAGTTGCTGGGGTACTTTGGCGAGTACACCGGTAAAGACTGCGGATTCTGCGACAATTGCGTGAAGCCCACCGGGAAATTTAAGGTGGAAGACGAAGTCGAATGGGTGTTGAAAGCCGTACTTCATACCGATCAACGCTTTGACAGTCAACACATTGCCGACGTACTGACGGGTACCGAAAATCCCTACATTTTAAGTCACGATCATCACAAACTCGACGTGTACGGGAAGGGCAAACCCGTAGCCGTGTCGGATGATGACGAGGACGACGAGTCCGACGACAACGCAGAGGAGGCCCGGTCGGATTCCGGCGCACAATCTGCCGTGCAAACCCGCGCCAAGCGGAAACATCAGGGCCACGCCGTGCGCTCCAGCGAATGGTGGTGTTCGGTCATCCGGCAACTGACGATCCTGGGGTATTTGGGAAAAGACATCGAAAACTACGGCGTTTTGCGGCTGTCGGAGCGGGGCATGACCTACCTGCAAGCCCCGTATTCGATGACCCTGTCGGTCGATCACGATTATTCGCACGCCAACGAAAACGAAGAAGAAGGCGACAAGGATGGGGCACCCGGTAGTTCGACCAAAGCCCACGACGAGGCGCTGTTTGAGTTGCTGAAAAACCTGCGCAAGAAAATTGCCAAGGAAAAAAACCTGCCGCCCTACGTTATTTTCCAGGATCCTTCCCTGGAAGAAATGGCCACGACCTACCCAACGACGCGCGAAGAAATGGCGCAAATCAACGGGGTGGGGATGGGTAAAGTGGTCAAATTCGGCAATCCTTTCGTTGACCTGATTACCAAGTACGTTGAAGAAAACGACATCGAAACGGCTACGGAAGTCGTCGTAAAATCGACGGTCAATAAGTCGAAGGTGAAGATTTACATTATTCAGCAGATTGACCGTAAAATCAACCTGGACGAAATTGCCGAGGCTAAGAGTCTGGCCATGACCGAACTCATCGAAGAAGTTGAACACATCTGTTACTCGGGTACCAAACTCAACCTCGATTATTACGTCAATCAGATTCTGGACGGCGACCGGCAGGGTGAAATTTACGATTACTTCATGAGTGCCGAAACCGACAACATTGCCGTGGCCCTGAAAACCGTCGGTGACGAATATTCCGAAGAAGAGCTACGCCTGATGCGGATTAAATTTTTGAGTGAAGTGGCGAATTAAGAAGGAATGCGAAGGCGGTGCAATACCGGTTTTAGAGATCGTATTCTCGTCGCATCCACCGCTTCGTGCGGGATACGAGTTTTTAGAAATCAATGAATATCCTCCTCCTCGGCTCCGGCGGGCGCGAACACGCCTTCGCCTGGAAAATCACCCAAAGTCCGCTCTGCCGATGCCTGTTTGTGGCTCCTGGTAACGCCGGAACCGCCGCCATCGCCACCAATCTGCCCATCGGTTACAATGATTTTGAGCGGTTGGCCGAGGCCGTGCGCGAGCACCACATCGACTTGCTGGTAGTTGGCCCGGAGGAGCCGCTGGTGCGCGGTGTGCGCGATTATTTTACGAATCAGGAAGCCTTCAGGCACCTGCTGATCGTCGGGCCTGATGCTGCCGGGGCGCAACTGGAGGGCAGTAAGGATTTTTCGAAACGGTTCATGCACCGCCACGGTATCCCGACGGCGGCCTCCCGCACGTTCACCGCCGAAACGCTGTCGGAGGGGTTGACGTACCTCGAAACACACGCCTTGCCCATCGTGTTGAAAGCTGATGGCCTGGCGGCGGGCAAGGGGGTCATCATCGCTGAAACGCGAAACGAAGCCGGGGAAACGTTGAAAGATATGCTGGTACACGCCAAATTTGGCGAGGCCAGCCGCAAGGTGGTCATCGAGCAATTTCTGCGGGGCATTGAATTGTCCGTTTTTGTGTTGACCGACGGCACGAGTTATAAAATTCTGCCCGAAGCCAAAGACTACAAACGCATTGGCGAAGGCGACACCGGCCCGAACACGGGCGGCATGGGTGCCGTATCGCCGGTGCCTTTTGCCGACGAGGAATTTTTGGCGAAGGTCGAGCAAACCATCGTCCGCCCGACGTTGGACGGCTTACGGACCGAGGGAATCCACTACGTCGGTTTCATTTTTATTGGGTTGATGAACGACCACGGAACACCCTACGTCATCGAGTACAACGCCCGCATGGGCGACCCCGAAACGGAAGCCGTGCTGCCGCGCATCGAGTCGGACTGGGTCGCCCTACTAACCGCCACTGCCAGGGGAACACTGCACGAGGAAAGCCTGACCATCGGTTCTCAAACCGCCGTAACGACCGTTTTGGTCGCTGGTGGCTATCCCGGTGAGTACGAAAAAGGCCAGGAAATCAGCGGACTTGGTGAAAATACGCCGGAAAATATAACCGTTTTCCACGCCGGAACCCTCGCCCAAGACGGTCGGGTGGTCACCAACGGGGGACGAGTACTGGCGGTAACGGCCCTGGGCGATTCACTCGAAACGGCCCGCGCCGCTTCGCAAGAGGCGGCGGCAACGATTAATTTTGCAGGAAAACAATTTAGAAAAGACATCGGGAAAGACCTGATGCAGTTCACAGTGAACAGTTATCAGTGAGCGTTTGACGAGCGAAACGGCTGTGCCTTATTCAGTCATTCAGTCATTCTCTCATTCATTCATTCAGGAAAAATGGCTTGTAAATCATGTGCGACGGGTGGCTGCGGGAGTATCAAGGGCAAAACCGCAGGGTGCCGGAGCAACGGCGGCTGTAGCAGCGGCGGTTGCAATAAAATGAATGTGTTCGACTGGCTGAGCAACATGGAAACGCCGGGACTTTCGATTCCTGGCATCAGTCGGTTCGATACGGTGGAAGTGAAATTCAAAGGCGGTCGGAAGGAATATTACCGCAACGCCGACAACCTCGAACTCCACACCGGCGATCCGGTCGTGGTCGAGATGCAGAATGGCGGCTACCACCTCGGCTACGTTTCGTTGCAGGGCGAATTGGTACGCTTGCAAATGCTCAAGAAAAAAGTGCCCGGCAACGAGGTGCGAACCATTTACCGCCTGGCATCGGCCAGGGACCTGGAAAAACACGAGCAGGCGGTAATCCGCGAGTTGCCAACCATGTACCGCGCCCGCGAAATTGTCAGTGAATTCAGCCTGAACATGAAGTTGTCGGATGTGGAGTACCAGGCCGACAACGCCAAAGCCGTTTTTTACTATTCTTCCGAGGAGCGCGTCGATTTTCGCGAACTCATCAAACGGCTGGCGGGCGAGTTCAAGATTCGCGTCGAAATGAAGCAGATCAGCCTTCGGCAGGAAGCCGGGCGCCTGGGCGGATTGGGCGTGTGTGGGCGCGAATTGTGCTGCTCCACCTGGCTGACCGACTTTCGCAACGTGACGACCTCGGCGGCGCGGTATCAGAATCTTTCGCTCAACCCAGTGAAACTATCGGGGCAGTGCGGACGGCTGAAGTGCTGTTTGAACTACGAACTTGAAACGTACATGGATGCTCTCAAGGATATTCCGAATCTGGAACGTCCCTTGCAAACCCAGAAAGGCGACGCGTTTCTGCAAAAAACGGACATCTTCCGACGGTTGATGTGGTTCAGTTTTAAAGAAAAGGAAGTTTGGCTGCCCGTACCCATCGACCGGGTAAAAGAGATCATCGAACTCAATAAAGCGGGAATCGTGCCCATTTCGTTCGAGCAACTGGCGGTGACGGTCGAAGAAACCGCCCTGCCCGTGGCCATCAACAGCGACCTGGAACGGATGGATAAAAAATACCGCGACCGTGGTC
>JAJAZB010000444.1 GCA_026785975.1 Cytophagaceae bacterium
AACGGGCGGCACACCCCCCCACCCCCCTGAGGGGGGCTTTGCGTACCAAAAACTTTACAAAAAAAAACCCCCCCTTCCGGGGGTTGGGGGTGAATCCCGATGTTGGTAAAGTATATTTTCAAACCGCTTCTTACAGCGCGGTGCGAACCCGAAACCCGATTTGCCGGTATTTCCCGTCCTGAAACGTCGTCACGACTTCCAGACCGAGCGTTTTCAGGATTCCACTAAAGCCGTAACCCAGTTCAAACAGGTTCGTTTTGTTGGTAAAAAGCGTGTTGACAAACACGTTCTCGCGCAAGCCGGCCAATTGCAGGGTCGGGAATTGGGTCAGTAAAAATTTGCGAAATTCATAATCAGCGTGGGCCTGGGCGTACCGATTGGCGGTGCTGAAGGTGTAGTAATCGAGTAGCCGGAAATTTTCGGTACCCTCGTTTTGCAACAAGGTTTGGTTGCCGTTGAAATGCTTGAAATCCATCAGGTACTTCGGACTATTCCCGTAAAAAGTACCCAGCCGCGCCAGGTAACGCAGAGAACCTTTTGCCACG
The DNA here is from genome assembly GCA_026785975.1 of Cytophagaceae bacterium. Taxonomy (GTDB): domain Bacteria; phylum Bacteroidota; class Bacteroidia; order Cytophagales; family Spirosomataceae; genus JAJAZB01. The sequence goes on from JAJAZB010000444.1 coordinate 546, forward strand.
CGCATCGCATCATTCACCGAAAATTCGACTTGATTGAACGACGTGCCGCCAAAACCAGACCGGTTTCGCAGCGTGAAATTCGGCGAATTGTTATTGATGGTGAACCGCTGCCCGTTGAAAATAGCTGCTTTGGCGAAAGGCCGGTAGGTGAGTGCCGCCGTGATGATCGTTGCGTTGTGGGTGGGGAAGGCGGTCTGATTATTGAGTTCCAGATTCTCCGGGTCGTTAGACGAAAACTGGCGCTCGGTGACATCCCGCCAGCCACTCAACGCGTTGTTGGTCAGTGGGTAACGTCGCTCAAACGAGACGCCCGCGCTCAGCGAAACTTTGTCGGAAAGCCGTTGAAATCCATTCAGCGCCAGGTACGATTTCTCGTAAATCTTCAGGTAATTCTGTTCGTTGAGGAGCGTGTAAATGGTATTGATGCCTTCAGAAATCGGATTGGCGGCATTAAACTGAAAGACGTTCCGACCCGCCGTCAGAGTGATGGAGTTTTTAGGGTTGGTGTAGCCAATATTTAAACCGCCGTTCAGTCGTTCCCTCGCGAAGGCGTAGCGACCCGACACACCGGCGTTCCAACGGGCAAAACGGCCCATGCGCCGGGAATAGTCGATGCGCGATTTAAGCAAATAGCCCTCGACGGTGTTAAAAAAGTCGAGTTTGGTCAAACTCATCAGCGGCGATTCAAACGTCAGGCTGCGGGGATACCATTCGGTTTCGCTGCGTTTGCCGTAGTTGTAGGTGTGGCCCGTGAGCAAGTGCGGGAAGCGGAACTTGGGTGTGTTTTTCAGTGAATCCCGCTTGATTTTCGCTTCGTTGGCTTTGTACACGCTGTCGGCCCGCTGGTAGCCTTTCACTTCGATCTCGGTCAGGGGCACTTGCCGTTCCTGTTCCCAGAACGTACCCGACCGGATCCGGGCCAGCGTGTCGATGGCGTAGGAATAATTGCGCACCACCGCCACATCTTCGCCCCCGGTTTTACGCTCCTGGCGATCTTCTTTTTCCATTTTTTGGGCCAGTTTGCGCAGTTGTTTGCGAGTTACCGCCTTCTGAGCGAGTGCGGTTTTTGAATCGATTTTCTGTTTTTTCAGCGCAACGGCTTCTTCTTTTTCGATTTTCTCATCGACAATTGTGGGCGCCTGGTGGTACTTTGGATTGACTTTGATTTGATAATTCCGCACCGAGGTCACGTAGCGGGCTTCGCCTTTGGCGCCGAGGTAACTGGCCTTGAGTGTAATTTCGGAACTCACGGGCATCCAAACGGACTGGATGACGCTGAAAAGTTGCTTCAGCGTGTAATTGAAGCCGTTTTCATCGGTGTACGTAAAGCCCAAACTGTGCAGGCTCCAGGTATCTTCCACGATGTTGAGGGTTCCGGCGACCGTGTTCAAGCCTTTCGAGCGGGGAATCACCCGAATTTTGTTGATGGTTTGTCCGTGGTCGGTGAAATACCCCTGATATTCAAAGCGGTAATAATTGAATGCTCGCGGGGAAAGCGGCGAAACCAGATCGCCCAGTTGAGGTTGGTAAAAACTGAACCGGGCAAAATTGATGCTGGGTTGGGTACCCGGCGGCAAGTTGGAACGGATCGAAATGATGCGTTCTTTAACGGTGTTGGGTTGACGAAAACTCAGTTCGTTGATGGATTCCAGCACGTACGTCGTGCCGACTTCCATGTTGGCTTTTTTGAGCAAGCCCCTGGCCAGCATCGGAATGTCGGTGATGCGGAACGTTCCCTTCACATACGTGCGGGCCGACCAGCTTTCGGTTTCGAGTTGGTGAAAACGGGCCATGCTGATGGCTTTGCGCATGATCGTGTAGGCCGGATCTTCGCGCCCCTGCCCGATCTTTACCTCGGCCAGATTGACCGCGGCTTCTTCCATCACCACGTCGAGGGTCTGGACATCCGCGCCTACCTCTACTTTTTTGACGAGGGTTTTGTGCCCCAGGTATTGAAACTGCACCTCGTAACCGCCGGGTTGGAGCGTGATTTCGTAGCGGCCTTCGTCATTGGCCATGGTACCCAGGTTGGTTCCCTTGACCAGGATGGACGCGTAGGGGAGAGGTTGCCCACCGGTGCTGCGAATGACGCCCCGAATGCCGCTGGCCTGAGCAAAATTGACGAGTAAACCCGTAAAAACGAAGAGACTTAAGACGCGAAGCATGAAACGTGCAGGGTGATTTTGACGGGAAGATGCGATATCCCGATCATTCGTTGCAAACGACTTAACGATTTTTAACACCAGAAAGTTACTCATCTCCCAAACGCCCAAATCAGGAAATCAGGCATAACCTTCGACCAGGTTTCCTGATTATGACGACCTCCGGGTACTTCCACGTACCGATAATCTGAATCCCGGCGGTAGCCTTTTGTATCCAATTCGTGCATCAGATCGAGCGTATCGTCAATGGCATCAATGACGCCGTTGCCGTTGCGGTCGGAGGTTTCATCATTGGTGCCGACTTCAAACCAAAACTTCAGGGCTGGTTTTTGCGTATCCCGCCGGATGAGTACGTGCATGATGCGGTCGTTGTGATCGTCGTACCCGTCTTCGTAGGCTTTTTTTCGCCACCACAACGACCCCGAAAATACCCCGACTTTCCCAAAACGCGCCGGGTGCGCCCAGGCCAAATCCAACGCCGAAAGCCCTCCGAGCGAAAAACCGGCAACAGTCGTATTGGCCGGGCCGGGCTTAGCTGAAAGTGTCCGTTCTACGTAGGGTATCAGTTCGTTGAGCACAAACTGAGCGTAGCTGCCCGCCTTCGCACCGCGTCCTTTATAGTCGGCTTGTGCCGCCGTACCGTACTCCTGCAAGCGTTCCTGATTGGCGTGAATCCCCACGACGATGATGGGGTCGATGCGGCTTTCCCAGTACAATTCAGTTAAAATATCGGCCAGATGAAGGCGCTCAACGTCCTGACCGTCATTCAGATATAGCACTGGGAACTGCTTTCCGGCCTGGCCATAGCCGGGGGGTAACAACACAGTAAGCTCGACGGCACGGTGGAGTTGGGCGGAAAAAAGACTGTCTTTTTGAATCGTGACAGCCGGCGAAGAGTATTCAGCCGTGGGCAAGGTAAAGGCAATCATAGGCATCAAAACTAAAGAAAAAATCAGGGAGGAGACCAGTCAAATTTTCGGACCAACACGCCTTGTTCCAAAAATTTTGTTTATTTTTCGCTAACCGCTACCCACCCTAACGTCCTCTGAACCGCACCGAAACCAATTTGAAACAGGACTTCAACGCTTAAAAAAGGGACATTTTGGAAGAACGTTATTTTCGCTATTATTCGCACCATCTTGGGCGTGACATCGAGGTGTTGTCGTATGGGCATTGGGGGTATCCAATGGTTATTTTCCCCACGACCATGGGGCGCTATTTTGAAGCAAAGGATTTTAAACTCATCGAATCCATCAGTTGGCATATTACCAATGGGGTCGTAAAAGTGTATTGCGTCGACAGCATCGACAAGGATAGTTGGTACGCCAAGCACCTGCACCCGTCCGTTCGGATCTACAATCACACGCTCTACGACCGGTTTCTGACGGACGAGTTCGTGCCCTTCATGCAGCGGGAATGTGGCTCGGAAAAAATAGCCGTTGCCGGGTGTAGTTTTGGTGGGTTTCACGCCGCTAACTTTGCGTTCCGGCATCCAGGGCAGGTTTCGCACTTATTTTCGATGGGGGCGGCGTTTAATATTCGTTCGTTTCTGGATGGGTATTCCGACGACAATGTTTATTTTAACAACCCACCTGACTATCTGCCGAACGCCAACGATCCGGCCTTGTGGCAAATGAAACAGATTATCCTGGGTACCGCCGAACACGACTTTTGTAAAGCCGATAACTACCGAATGTCCGGTATTTTGCGCCAAAAAAACATCAGCCATCAGCTCGACGACCGTCCTTTCGGCAACCACGACTGGCCCGTCTGGCGGGATATGTTTCCGGGTTATTTATCAACAATTTGAGCATTAAATTAATGAAACCCTCGCGGTCCAGAACAGCCTCCCCAGGTCGTGAATTTTTGGTTTCCAACGGCCCCTTCGGGGGTTGGGGGGCTTTTTTGACATGAAAAAAATAGGAATTCTCCACGGGATGGAAAGCACCTTCCCCCAAGCCTTCGTCGAACGCGTCAACGAGAAAACCGGCGGCAAGAACTTCGTGGCCGAACCCGTCTCGATCGGGCAGGTTGTGCAGGGCGAGGCCACGGATTATGCCGTGATCATCGACCGCATTTCGCAGGACGTTCCCTTTTACCGGGCGTACCTCAAAAACGCCGCGTTGATGGGTACGGCCGTCATTAACAATCCATTTTGGTGGAGTGCGGATGAGAAGTTTTTTAATAATTGCCTGGCCACTCAGGTCGGTGTACCCGTGCCCAAAACCGTCATTCTTCCTTCGCACGAGCGCCCGACCGACACGCAGGAGAGTTCGTTTCGGAATCTGCAAATGATGCCCTGGGACGAGATTTTCAATTATATCGGCTTTCCGGCCTTCATGAAACCCCACGCCGGTGGCGGTTGGAAGAGTGTTTACAAAGTGGACAACCCGGAGCAACTTTTCAAATCCTACTCCGAAACGGGACAGTTAGTCATGCTTCTCCAGGAGGCCATTGATTTCACGGAGTATTATCGCTGCTACTGCATCGGCGGCAAGCACGTGCGGATCATGCCCTACGAGCCACGCAATCCGCACCACTTGCGGTACGCCGCCGAATTTCCGCAAGGCCCCGAGGGTAAAAAGTTGCTTAAAACCATCGGAGACTACGTGTTGCGCCTCAACAAGGCGTTGGGCTACGACTTCAACACGGTGGAATTTGCCGTGCGCGACGGGATTCCTATTGCCATTGATTTCTGTAATCCCGCCCCCGATGCCGACGTCTATTCGGTGGGCCAGGAAAACTTCGAGTGGGTGGTTGAACACGCGGCGGATTACGCCATCGAACGGGCCGAAAAAAACAAGGAAGGCAAAATGAACCTCACCTGGGGCAGTTTCGTGAGAACGGGAGCCATGAACCTCTCCATCAACACGATGGCGAAAGGCGACGTAGAAAAAGTGGCCAAAGCCGTGAAAGACGAAATTAAAAAAGAAGAAAAGAAAGCGTAAATTCAGTGAACAGTGATCAGTTATCAGTGACCAGGTAGTACAGGTTCACTTTTCAATTGGTCACTGTTCATTGATAACTGATCACTGATTATGCCTGCATTCACCCTCGGTATCGAAGAAGAGTTCCAAACGATCGACCCTGTGACCAGGGAGTTGCGCTCGCACATGAGTAAGATTGTAGAGGGCGGTAAAATCGTGCTTCAGGAACGCGTCAAGGCCGAAATGCACCAGGCCGTGGTGGAAGTGGGCACCAACATTTGCCGCAATATCGAAGAAGCCCGCCAGGAAGTTACCTTTCTGCGCCGTGAAATTATTGAACTGGCCGACCGGCAGAACCTCCGCATTGCGGCGGCGGGTACGCACCCGTTCAGCGATTGGCAGGACCAGTTGATTACACCCAACGAGCGCTACGACCAACTGATCGACGAATTGCGCGACGTGGCCCGGTCCAACCTTATTTTTGGCTTGCATTGCCACGTGGGCATCGAAAGCCGCAACGAGGGCATCCAGATTATAAACGCCGTGCGGTATTTTTTGCCGCACGTGTACGCCCTGAGCACCAACTCGCCGTTCTGGTGCGGGCGAAATACCGGCTTTAAATCGTATCGTTCAAAAGTCTTTGACAAATTTCCCCGCACCGGAATTCCTGAGTTTTTCTCCTCCGCCGCCGAATACGACGACTACATTGCCTTGCTGGTGAAAACCAATTGCATCGACAACGGCAAGAAAATTTGGTGGGACATTCGCCTGCACCCGTATTTTGATACCATCGAGTTCCGCATCTGCGACGTACCCATGCGCGTGGACGAAACTATTTGCCTGGCCGCGCTAATGCAGGCGCTGGTGGTGAAGATTTATAAACTGATGCGGCAGAATCTCAATTTCCGACCGTACCGCAAAGTGCTCATCAACGAGAATAAATGGCGGGCCGCCCGGTACGGAATCGGAGGGAAACTCATTGATTTTGGTATTCAGGAAGAGGTTCCCTACGCGAATCTGGCCCACGAGTTGCTCAATTTTGTGGACGATGTGGTCGATGAACTCGGCAGTCGGCACGAGGTTGAATACATCGATAAAATTCTGGAAATGGGCACGGGTGCCGACCGCCAATTGGCCGTTTATGAACAAACCGGGGACCTGAAAGCCGTGGTCGATTACATCGTTTCCGAAACCCGAGTGGGGGTCCGGTGACTGGAATAATTTTAGTTGTCAATCATCAGGACAACGCTAAAGCCGCTGTGAACGTAGCCAGTTTCAACTGCGCGTGTTGATACTGCTTCGGCGTCGAGCCGACGATTCGCTTGAACTGCCCGTTGAAGTGTGTGAAGTTGTTGAAGCCGGTTTCGTAGCAGATTTGAGAAATGCTTAGTTCTTTGTCGATGAGCAGCTTACAGGCATTTCCGATTTTAATTTCGTTCAAAAACTGCGTGTAGGTTTTGTTGGTGTGGGACTTGAAATACCGGCAAAAGGCCGTGACGCTCAGGTTGGCTACCCCGGATACCTCTTCGAGCGAGGGGTTTCGGGTGTAGTTGTCGATGATGAACTGGTACACCCGGTTCATGCGCTCGCACTCTTTCTCGTCCGATGATTTGGTGAAAACCGTGCTCGATAGCAACTCAAATTCCCGGCTGTCGGCCATCCTATTCAGGATGGAGAGCAGGTCGATAATGCGGCTGATGCCGTTTTTTTCTTCGTCCAGCCTTTTGATCTGCTGCGCCAACGCATCCCGGGATGCCCCGGTAAAGCGAATGCCCCGTTTGGCGAGCGCCAGTAATTTTTTGAGGGGCGTCACCTGGGGCAGTTCCCAAAAACTTTCACCCAGAAAGTTCTCCTTGAAATAAACGACAATCGCCCTGGAAATCAGGTCGGAGTCCTTTTCGTAGTAGGTCTGGTCGCTGCGAAACAGGTGCGGAATGCCGCTGCCAAACAGCACCAAATCACCGGGTTGAAACCGCTCCATGCTGTCGCCAACGAAGCGCATCCCGGCCCCTTCCTGCACGAGCATAATTTCAAATTCGGGGTGAAAATGCCAGGAGGGAAAAAAATACGCCTCTTCCACCTTCATCATCTGGAAGGCCTCGTGTTGCTGGGTGTCGATGATTTTGAGGATGGGTTTCATGCGCTTTTTACGTCAGAATCGGCTTCACGACTTTCCCGGCCACGTCGGTCAGGCGGTAGCGGCGGCCCTGGAATTTGAAGGTCAGCTTTTCGTGGTCGAGGCCCAGCAGGTACATAATCGTGGCCTGCAAATCGTGGACGTGGACGGGGTCGCGGGTGATGTTGTAGCTGAACTCGTCGGTTTCACCGAAGGTAAAGCCTTTTTTGATACCGCCCCCCGCCAGCCACACCGTGAAGCAGCGCGGGTGGTGGTCGCGGCCGTAGTTGTCTTTCGTCAGTTTGCCCTGCGAGTAGTTGGTCCGGCCAAATTCCCCGCCCCAAATCACGAGCGTATCGTCGAGCAGGCCCCGCTGTCTACGTTGTTCAGGATGTGTATCCGGAACTGGAATGATTGCCGTTTTGTAAACGGCAGGCCGCAAAAGCGGCCCACGGTACTGGTTGGTTTAGGTTGTGACTGGAAAGCGGTTACTGCTTGTCAGGCTTTACCGGGCTGGTGTGGCGGGTCACAGACCCGCCGTACTGACCGTTCGCGATGATCCTTCGGAACATCACGAACAACGGGGGAATTTATTCCACCACCGTGGTCTGTCCCCTGACAGACTATAAATTACTGGCCCGTTGAAAGGCAAAATGTGTTTAAGTTGTGGTCTGTCAGGGGACAGACCACGGTGGTAGATTGAAAGAGCAGCCATTCCCGTCAATACCCCGGATTTTGCGGTAATCCCCCCTCCGTTCGGTCGATCTGCTCCTGGGGAATGGGCCGCAACACGTGAAACGGTTTGATGTTGGCCGCCGCGAAGGGGTTGTACTTCTTCACCCGCTCAAGCAATTTTCCGGTCCGCACTAAATCAAACCAGCGGTTTCCTTCCCCCAGCAATTCCCTCGCGCGTTCGTCCAGCATGAAATCGAGGTCCAGTTGGTCGGGCGTGACTTCCATCGCCGTTCGGTTCGCAGTGGTTTCGCTCGAAGTAGCCCCGGCCTTCGCCGCCCGCCGACGCACCACATTCACGAGGGTGGCCGCTTCGGCCTTGTTACCGGTCATTAGCAGGGCTTCGGCGGCAATAAGGTAGGTTTCGGCCAGCCGGAAATAGAGCAAGTCCCGTGAGCCGGGCTGGTCGTTGATTCCCTGCCGTTCGGGGTCGAGGAATTTGGTCAGCGTCGGAAAAACGCGCTCAGTTTGTCTGCTGGGCGGATACACGCTGTATTTGGTTCGGCTCAGTTCCGCCGCCGTATATTCCCGGTCGGCCAGGTACACGGCTGTATCGCCGGTAGCCAGCGTCACCGGCCTTCCGGCTATGGCGTACGTGCCGGGTTTGTTGCAGTAGAAAACCCGCTTGAAACTTTTGGTGTAGCGACTGTCCACGGCGCGGTTAAACAGCGTGTTCAGCACAAAATCGGTGGGCTTGTAGCGGGCGTAGGGCCGCCCGTTGGCAATGTCGCGCTGCAAACCCGGCAGGTCATCGTATTTCATGATGAAGTACAAATGCATGGTATTGCCCGGCCCGTTTGAAATCACGTCCTTGTTGTTCTGAATCGCCCAGATGACTTCCGAATTTTTCTCCGCCGAACCTTGCAAAAACACGCTCCCGAACTCATCGAGCAGTTTGAAGTTGTATTTGCTGATAACGCCTTTGGCGAGTTCGGCGGCTTTGGCGTAGTCGTCGGCCTGTTTCGCTTCCGAAGTGGCGCGGGTCAGGTACACCAGGGCTAAGGCGTTTTCGGCGGCGGGTTTGGTCACCCGCCCGTACGGGGTGGCGGTCGCGGGCAGGGTTTGAATGGCGAAGTCAAGGTCTTTGATGATGGCCTCGTACACGTCTTTCACGGGGGCACGGGTGGCGGCGGCCTGTACGCCTGTCGTTTCGGTCAGGGTCAGATGCACCGGGCCAAACAGTTGAACCAGCATAAAATAGTACTGCGCCCGGATAAACCGCACTTCCGCCACTCGCGTATTTTTTACGGCGTCCGTCAGGCCCGTCACCTGGGGTGCCCGGGAAATCACCGCGTTGCAGGTATTGATGGCGACGTACAGGTTGTTCCAGTTCCGGGTCAAGGCGGGCGTACGGGGGTTTAAATCGGCGTTGTAAAAATTCATCATTTTGTACGCGCCATCAAAGCCGTTGGTGTAGGTGTCGGTGCCAAAAACGGTGAGGTTGGGAATGATGCCGTTGTCTTCAATTGCACAAAAAACCGGTTTCAACGACCCGTAGGAGGCATTGACGGCCTCCTGAAACCCGGCGGCGGTGTTCAGGTAGCTGTCGGTTACCTGCGTCCGGACGTCTTCCAGAAGTTGCTTTTCACACGAAGTGCCGAACAGCATCAGGGCGAGGAGGGAGAGAAACAGTCTCGTTTTCATGGTAGAGGTTCGTTAAAATTTGACGATTAAACCGGCCAGAAACGTGCGGACGGGCGGCGTACTCGTCGTGGGAAACTCGGGGTCGATGCCGCTGTACTTCGACGTGTACGAGGAGAAAACGAAGGGATTCTGCGCGCTCAAATATACCCGCAATGACTGCGCACGTAGCTGTTGGGCCAGGTTCGGCGGGAAGGTGTAGCCCAGGCTGATGTTGCGTATTTTCACAAAAGAGCCGTCGAAGTACGACAGGGTCGATCCGTAAAGGGGTGATTCCTGGTTGACGTTCGGGCGCGGGTACTCGTTGGTGGGATTGGTGGGCGTCCAGTAGTCGATGTTGTACTGGTTCACCCGGCCCGACAGGTAGCGAAACGACCCGTGAAACGGGCTTCGAATCGTGCTGCCGAAGCGGGCGAACGCCAGCACGGAGAGATCGAAGCCTTTAAAAATCAGGCGGTTGGTCAATCCACCCACCAGTTTGGGCACGTCGGAGCCGATAATTTGCCGGTCAGCCGGGTCGATTCTGCCGTTCCCGTTGAGGTCCTCGACTTTGATACCTCCGACGATGGACCCAAATTCCTTGGCCTGCTCGTCCTGCCCCAGTTGCCAGATGCCCGTTTTCAGGAAATCGTAGTACACCACGGCGGGTTGCCCGATGAACCGCAGGTTGCCCACGTCGTCCACCTTGCCCTGCGAGAGTTCGGTGATTTCCTCTTTGTTGGTAAACAAATTCAAATCCGTACTCCACTCGAACCCGCCGGGTTGTTGGGAAACGATGTTTTGCGAGGAAATCGTAAACTCGATGCCCCGGTTGCGCTTCGACCCAACGTTGGACAAAATCGACGTAAACCCGCTGGTGATGGGCAGCAACTTGGGGAGGAGTAAATCGGTGGTTTTTGACTGATATACCTCCACGGCCCCCGTCAGGCGGTTGCCGAACAGCCCGAAGTCAACCCCGACGTTGAAGGTGGCCGTGGACTCCCAGCGCAGGTCGCTGTTGCGGATGCTGGAGGGTTTGTAGCCAAAGGCCGCGCCGCCGTCGAAATCGTACTGCGTCCGGGTGAGCAGGCCATTAGTTTGGTAGGGCAAAATTCCCTCGTTGCCCGTCAAGCCGTAACTCACCCGCAGCTTCAGGTTGGAAACCAGGGTACTGCCCTTCAGGAAGGCCTCGTTGATGACGTTCCAGGCCAGGGCGGCCGAGGGGAAATACCCCCACTTTTTGCCCTCGGCAAATTTGGAAGACCCATCGGCCCGGCCCGTCAGGGTGAGCAGAAAGCGGTCGTCGTAGGCGTAGTTGATGCGGGCCATGTAGGAGAGAATCGACCATTTTTCAAACTGACTCCCCACGCCGCTGATGACCGACCCCGCGCCGAGGTTGTAGTACTCGAACGATTCCACCGGTAGCCCCGCCACGTTGACGAAGGAACTTTCAAATTGCCGGGTTTGAACGCTGTACAAGCCGGTGAAATCGAGGCTGTGCTTCGGGCCGAGGCGTTTTTTGTAGGTCAGGATGTTTTCCCAGGTGTAGGCAAACGTGAAATCGTCGCTGCTGGAGGCCGAGGGGTCGGCGAGGAGGCGTACGTTCGTGTACCGACCCCGAAAATTCCCCTTTTTGTTCTGGGCCAGATCGGGGGCAAAATTCATGCGGAACCGCAGCCCGTCGAGCAGCTCGGCTTCGCCGTACAAATTGCTCAGCAGGCGGAACCGTTTGCCCTTGTTGATGACCGCCCCCGGTACCAGTTCTGCCAGCGGATTACTGCGCAGTCCGTCGCGGGTAGGCTGGAAAACGAGCTTGCCGTTGTCGTCGTAGGCCCGGCCCAGCGGATTTTCGGTCAGTGCACCAAAATCAGCCCCCTGCCCATAGGGATTCACGTCTTCGCCGTTGCGTTCGCTGTACGAACCCAGCGTGGAGGTCCCGATTTTGAAGCGTTTGCCAATGTTCTGGTCGAGGTTAATCCGGGACGTGTAGCGGGTAAAATCCTGGCCTGCGATGATGCCGATGTCGCGGAAATACCCCACGGCCACGTTGAAGCGGGTGGATTCGGTGCCCCCGGACACGCTCAATTCGTGGTTCTGGAGGTTCCCGTTTTTAATCATCAGCCGTTGCCAGTCGGTGGAGCGGCCCTGGGCAATGCCTTCCAGTTCGGTGGCTTCAAACAGCGTGGCGTCGGCCTGCGGGTCGGCATCGTCGTAGAGCGGCCGACCGGTGGCCCGATTGAGGACAGCCCGGCGCGATTCGCGTATGAATTCGGCAAACTGCGCCCCGTTCATCAAATCGGCGTAGCGCAAAATCCGGGAGGCCCCGAAGTAGGTATCGTAGCTGACGCTGGTTTCACCCGCTTTGCCCCGCTTGGTGCTGATGATGATGACGCCGTTGGCCCCCCGCGAACCGTAAATGGCCGTGGCCGAGGCGTCCTTCAGAATTTCCATCGACTCGATGTCGCTGGGGTTGATGTCGTTCAGCCCCTCGCTGATGGGGATGCCGTCGATGACGTAGAGCGGGTCGTTGCCCGCGTTGAACGAACGCCGCCCGCGAATCTGCACCGACACGCCCGCACCGGGTTTGTTACCCGTGTTCAGCACATACACCCCCGCGACCCTTCCCTGGAGCATTTGCGAGGCGTTGGTGACGGGAATTTCTTTCAGCGCTTTTTCTGAAATGGACGAAATGGCCCCCGTGATGTCGCTTTTGCGTTGAGTGCCGTAACCGACCACCACCACTTCGTCGAGGCCCTGGGCAGTCGCTGCCATTTTCACGTCGATTACTGATTTTCCGGCCACCGGCACTTTCTGGGTTTCGTAGCCCACGATGGAAAAAACCAGCACGGCTTCCCCACCCGGAACGTCCAGACTGAACTTGCCTTCCGCGTTGGTGACCGAGCCACGAGTCGAACCTTCGACCGTCGTTCCTTCGAGGAGGATGTTCACCCCGGCCAGACCTTCGCCGGTGGTGGCGTCGGTGACTTTACCGGTTACAGCCAGTTTAGTCGGGGGACTTTTTTCCGCCAATGCGGGACTCCACAGGGCCAGGAAGAGTAAGAAAACCGTCCATTTTCTCACGATGCTCCCGGCCAACGCTATGATAGAGTTGGAGTTCATAAAAAACAGGGTTTTAGAGGTTACGACTAATTCGGGTACAGCCCTTTGGGGTCTTTCCAGACGACGACGTTTCCGTAGATGTCCCCATCGCCGTATTGCTTGGAAGGGGTTTTGAAGCCTGCCCGGACGAACTTATCCCGGAGTTTGCCCAGGCTGATGAAATTGCCGAAGAAGATGTTGTTCATCACGCGCCAGTAGCCGCTTAGCTCGTAGCGGGCCTGTTCCCATTCGCGGGGGTATTTTTTGCTGAAGGCATCGGCCAAATCGAGGCAAACAGCCAGGTACGCGGCCTGGGCTTTTTCCTCGTTGGTGCCGTGGAGCAGGTGGTCGACCACTTCCTTTTCGTGTTCCTTTAAAAGGGTCAGTTTTTGGCTTTCGGGCGTGGCAATCGCCTGAATCGGGGCCGGGCTTTCAGTGGGTATTTCATACACCAGTACCCGGTCGACGACCGATTTTTTGCCGCCGTTGCTTTCATTGACCAGTTCAAAAAGGTCAATCAACCGGTCGGCGAAACTGGTGATGGTTTCGTCCATGGGCATGTTGTCGCGGGAGGTGTTTTTGTACCGGTCCACAATCATCCAGCCCGCACTCAGCAGCTTCCGGTAGCCATCCTTCGCCCCCAGGATGGTCCCCAGTGTGGCCGCGTTGCAGTCGGCATCCCAGCCCAGGTTGAACGACAACTTCAGGGTTTCCGAAAAATCACCTTCGCCGTACAGCAGGGCGATAAGAATGGCCCCGGTGTTGAGTTCCGTGCCATTTTGGTCGCGCCGCCCGCTGTTTTCCTGGGTGTATTTGGCTTTCAGCAACCGGCGGGTTTCCTGCCAGTTGACGGGGTTCTGGCGGTGCCACAGTTTTACGTCATTGATGATTTTGCGGGTGTTGCTGTTGGGGTCAATGGCAGCTATGCCCGCATCCAGGATTTTGTTGACATCGTTTTCCACGAAGGCGGTGGCAATCATCGACGTGAAGAGTTGCGTAGTTTGGGCGGGTTCGGCGTCGATGGCCACTTTGGTGTAGTGCAGACCGATTTTGGCGGCGGTCTGGGGCATGGCCGGGGCGAGCAGCCCAAAGGTTTCGCACAGAAACTGCCCGGACACGTTGAACTCCGCCCAGGGGTTGAGCACGACGTTGCCCGTCAGGGGCGGCATCACCGAGAGGTCCATCAGGTGCCGGGCGTAGCGGTTCGAGCTCCAGATGTTGCGGTTGATGCGTTCTTTCCAAAGCGCGTACACCTCCTCGTAGGGCAAAAAGACCGTCCGCTTCTGCTGCATCGTGTAGACGTACACCCACTCAAAATCGGTGTCATCGTCCGTAAAAGCCCCGTCGGGGAGCGAGGGGACGTAGTTTTTGAGGTCGCCCGCTTCTTTGATGTACTTAAATTCATAGGGCAAGCCGTTGAGGTTGCCCAGAATTTGACCCAGCAACCCGCCCCGGATTTTATCCCGGATGGTTTCGGCGGGGAAAGCCCGCAGTTTCTTGCCAGGGTCGGTGGCCACCGAGGGGCTGGAATTTCCAACAAGCAGCCAGACCGACAGCAAGGCTCCGACGAAGATTGGTTTCATGAGGTGAAGAGGTTGGGTGCGTTGAAACGGTGCTTGGCTGGCTGGGAATACCACTACTTCAAATTCGTATTCTTCTATTCTTTAGCCTAACAAAGGTACTCTGCTCAACCGGCGGAAAATGAAGTGGATTAGCCAATACTTAAACAGATTTAGCAAGTATCCGATAAACCCCTGGGTAATTGTGTTAATCAAGGCCAGAAAAACGGTCCGCTTTTCAGTTATCGGGAAAGCGGAAGTGCCTTTTCGGGCCTGGTCTTTATTTTTCCTCCGGCAATTCCGGCATCCAGTGGTTTTCGGAAAAATTAACGGCTTCGGCCTCGCCAATCAGGCCGAGGGAAATGTCGTGCCGCCCGCCTTCGTAGGGCGTTTGTAGCCAGTTGTTGACCAGGTCGATGGCCTCGAACACGCCGATGCACCGCCCCCCCAGGCAGAGAATATTCGAGTCGTTGTGGGCCGAAGTCATTTTGGCCTGGTACGAACTGGAACACAACGCCGCCCGTACGCCTTTGTATTTGTTGGCCAGGATGCTCATCCCGATGCCCGTCGAGCAGATGAGAATGCCCCGGCTGGCGCGTCCGCTGGCGATGGCCGAGGCGACTGCCGCGCCGTAGTACGGGTACCGCACAATGGCTTCCGAGTGCGAACCCACGTCCTCGATGGGGTAGCCTTGCTCGCGCAGGTGGGCTACAATGGTCACTTTCAGGGTGTACCCGCCGTGGTCGTTGCCGATGAGAATGGGGCTTTTTTCCATGAGATTTATAAAATTACGCGACGGTGACTGCGGCCCGTTGCTGATTATAAACATTCACTAACGGCAGTAGAAACTCCGCCGTTTGCCGGGCCGCCACGTCCGGGCTGGGAATGGGCAGAATCTCCGCCGAAAGCCAGCCGTCGTACCCGGCGTGGAACAAGTCGGTGAACAGGGCCGGGAAATCGAGGTGGCCCTGGCCGGGTGCAAGCCGGTTGGAATCGGCCACGTGGATGTACTTGACGTAGGCGATGTGCCGGGCGAGTTCGGGGCCGATGGTGCGGTCTTCGATGTTCATGTGAAACACGTCGGGCATGAGCAACATATTGGGGCGGTCAACGAGTTGCATGAGCGCCACGCCTTCCTCCACCGAATTGATAAAATCGGTTTCGTAGCGGTTCACGGGTTCCAGAATCAACGTCACGTCTTTGCTCAGAGCATAATCGCAAAGCTCCCGCGCTACCCCGACGAAAAGATCCTCCACGTGCTCCCGGGGCCTTCCGTCGAGTGGCCCCCGCACCCGGCCAATGTTGACGATGTTGCCGAACGACCCGGCCAAATCAATGAATTCGCGGAAAATAGCGACTACTTCCCGCCGCTTTTCGGGGTGCTCGTGCGTCATCGTCAGCCCCCCGTCGGCGTACACCTGGCCGGTGGAGATGCAGGAAACGCTGAGGTTGTTTTCGCCAAGAAGTTCATTCAACCGGTTGACGTTCAATTCACTGGCCCGTTTCAGGGCGAGTTCTACCCCGTGAAAACCCAGCCGGGCGGCTTTGGGAATGCAGGCTTCAAACCCCCGGTACACCACGAAGGCGCTGGGCAGGGCGTGCGTGTCGGCAATGGCAATGGATAACTTCATGGGACGGTCGTCAAGGATTGAGTCGAAGGGGCAGCATTTGCCCGTTCGATGTTGGGAATGACAAAAAACAACGCAATAAAGCTAATCGGGTGCAACACCCCGGCAATCAAAAATGCCGGGCCGTAGCCGTACTGCCCGACGACGAACCCAATGCCCAAACTGAACAGCATGGCCGAGTACGTGGCCGCCATGCCCATCAGCCCCGAAACGGAGCCGACGACGTTAGGGGGAAACAAATCAGCGACGAGGGTCTGGACGAGGGTTGAATAAGCCTGGTGCCCGAACATGGCCAGCCCGAAAAACAGAATCGCGTAGGTCAGGGACGCATCGGTAATCAGCAGCGACAGGGGCAGCAAAGCAGCAGCAATGCCGAGGGGAATGCGCCGCGCCCGGTCGAGCGAGGTGCCTTTTTTAAGCAAAAAACTGCTCCCCCATCCCCCCAGAAAACTCCCCGCTCCCGCCAGGGCGTAGGGAATCCAGGCGTAGGTGCCAATGCCTTTGATGTCGAGGCCGCGCACGTCGTTGAGGTATTTGGGGAGCCAGAAAATAAAAAAATACCATCCGGCGTCGGGCAGGGCTTTGGCGAGCATAATGCCCAGCACGTGCCGGTTGCGCAACAGGCTCAACCAGGAAGGGGACTTTTCCGGCCTTCCGGCTGCGTTGGGGCCTTCCACCGAGGCAGCCAAATACGTTTGTTCGGCGGGCGTGATGAACCTGCTTTCCGCTGGTCGGGAGTACACCCGTAGCCAGACCAGCACCCAACCCAGGCCGAGCACACCCGTCAGGAAAAAGGCCCAGCGCCAATCGAGTACCCCGATGAGAAAGGCGATGAGGGGCGGAGCAATCACCGCCCCGACGCTGGAACCGGTGTTGAACAGCCCAAAAGCCAGCGAGCGTTCTTTGGCCGGAAACCACTCGGCCACCACTTTGGCCGAGGCCGGAAACCCGCCGCCCTCCCCGATTCCCAAGAGAAACCGCGCGACGCCCAGGCCCGTAATCGAGGAAACCAGCCCGTGTACCATGTTGGCCAGCGACCACCAGACAATCATCACGGCGTACCCGGCGCGGGTGCCGAAGCGGTCGAGAAGCCGGCCGCCCACGGCGTACATCGTGCCGTAGGCGAACAGAAACAGGCTGTTGATCAGGCCGTACTGCCCGTCGCTCACGGGAATCGTCTTCCTGATTTCGCTCAGGGCCACGGGCAGGTTTTGCCGATCGAGGTAATTGATGACCGTGGCGAAGGCGGTCAGGCCAATGATCCACCAGCGAAAATTGGGTATCGTTTTCAAAGCCTTCAACGGAGTTGAGGTGAGGGTTACACCGATGACCTTTCTAAATTTCTTCCTAAACTCCGGGTTTCCCGAAACTCGTCAGCAGGCCGCCATCGACGTACAGAATTTGTCCGTTCACGAAATCGGAGGCCCCGGAGGCCAGAAAAATGGCCGCACCGACTAAATCCTGCGGCGTGCCCCAACGACCGGCAGGTGTGCGGCTCACGATGTACGCGTCGAGGGGGTTGCCCGGTTGGCGGTAGGCGGTGTTGATCGGCGTGGCGATGTAGCCCGGCCCGATGCCGTTGACCTGAATGTTGTGCGCCCCCCACTCGGTAGCCAGGCTGCGGGTGAGCATTTTCAGCCCGCCTTTCGCGGCGGCGTAGGCCGACACCGAGTCGCGCCCGAGTTCACTCATCAGGGAGCAGATGTTGATGATTTTGCCCCGCTTCCGCTCGATCATCCGCCGCCCCACGTACTTCGATAGCACGAAGGGGGCCGTTAGGTTGGTGCGAATCACATCCTCCCAATCGGCTTCCTCCAGGTCTTCGGCGGGTGCCCGGCGGATGATACCCGCGTTGTTGATTAGAATGTCGATGGGTCCGTTTTCTGCTTCGATTCGGGTCACGGCTGCCTTCACCGCCGTTGGGTCGGCAATGTCGAACAAGGCCCCGCTCGCTTCGATGCCCGACTGGCGGAGTTGCCCGACAAACGCCGCCAGCTTTTCCTCGTTTCGGGCGTTGATCACCAGCGTGGCCCCCGCCCGGCCCAGACCTTCGGCCAGGGCCGCGCCGATGCCCTGGGTGCCGCCGGTGATGAGCGCCCGTTTTCCGGTTAAATCAAAGAGCGATACCGACATGGGAATAAACGGCATGAGTGAACGCCGCTGAGTCCTGCAAAGATTAGACTTGTCTTTGTCGTTTGGGTAAACTTTACTATCAAATACTTAAACTATTTTAGCAGATAAACGTCTGTACTTTCGTGAATTAGGCGAACACTGTTTACCGGGTAACTTTTTTGTTATTCTTTGGGATGAGGTCGGAATGAATTTAACAATGATTAGACGAGCAAAGTGGTCATATTTCCAGATTGAATCAGACACTTTCTCAATGAGGTAAACCCACAAAGAAGCGGGTTGGATTAAATTGAAGAGTCGGGTGTGGATAGTACCTTTGTGCCAATGAATCAACCGTTACGCCTCGCCATTCTCGACCTGTACAACGGGCATCCCAACGAAGGAATGCGATGCATCCGAATGCTGGTCAGTGAGTTCAAACAAGGCGACGAACCCGACTTAATCGTGCAGGAGTTTGACGTGCGGCAACGAAAAAATATTCCGCAACTGGCTGATTTTGATCTGTTTATCTCCTCGGGTGGGCCGGGCGATCCGCGCGATACCGATGGCTGGGGACGAGATTATTTTGCGTTGATCGATGGCCTGTTCGCGCATAATCAGACCGAACCTGACCGTAAAAAATACCTCTTCCTGATTTGCCATTCCTTCCAGATGGTGGCCAATCATTTCGGCCTCGGCGTGGTGACGAAGCGGCGTTCGACCTCGTTCGGAACGTTCCCGATGCATAAAACGGAAGCAGGGTTGCTCGAACCATTTTTCGAACTCTTGCCTGAGCCGTTTTATGCGGTCGATTCCCGGGATTATCAGTTGACTCAGCCCAATGCCGACATTTTTGAAGCACTGGGTGCAGAAATTCTCTGCATCGAAAAAGACCGACCGCACGTCGGACTCGAACGCGCCGTCATGGCCGTTCGATTTTCGCCCGAGGTCTTCGGCACCCAATTTCACCCCGAAGCGGATTCGGAGGGGATGTTGCACTATTTTGGAAAAGAAGAAAAGCGGCAACAGGTGATTTCGGTGTACGGGGAAGCCAAATACTGGGACATGGTGGAACACCTGAACGACCCGGATAAAATCATGCTGACGGAATCGGTGCTCATCCCCTCATTTTTGCACGATGCCGCCCGCCACTTGTCGACCTGACGATTATGGAACCTACCCTCCGAAACCGATTCAACGAGGAATTTACGGAAGCCAGGTACCAGGCTTTTCTGGCCGACCTGGAAGCTCCATTCCCTGGCCAACTGGAATTCAGAGTAGCTGAAACTCCCGTTTTTATACCCAAACCCCTGGGGCAAAAATTGGTGGATGCCTGCGAAAGCATCATCGACGTAGTGGTTGCGGCGGATTTTGACGAAAAGACGAAAGCGGCTATCCCGGCCGGACAGGCTGTACCGAATGAAAACGGGCACACGAGTTTTCTGGCTATTGATTTTGCCATTTGCAAAGATGACAGTGGAAACTTAACTCCTCAATTGATTGAATTGCAGGGCTTTCCCTCAATTTTTGCGTTTCAAAGTCATGTGTCGGAGGCGTACCGCAAGCACTTCACGATTCCCCCGGATTGGTCAAATTATTTTGGCGTCACATCGCAGGCGGAATACATCGAGGTACTGCGGAAGGTGTTGTTGGGCGGCGAGAAGCCGGAGCACGTGATTTTGCTGGAGATTTATCCCGAAAAACAGAAAACCCGCGCTGATTTTGCGGTGACGGAACACTTGACCGGGGTTCGTGCCGTGTGTTTGACCAAGATTCAAAAGGAGGGAAGACAACTTTTTTACGACCGTGACGGGGTAAAAACCAGGATTCATCGGATTTATAACCGCCTGATTTTCGACGATTTACAGAATTATCCCGACCTGAAAACGAATTTTCAGTTTACCGACGATGTGGACGTGACCTGGGTGGGCCATCCGAATTGGTTTTTCCGAATCAGTAAATACACGCTACCCTTTTTGGGCGGTCCGCACGTGCCCGAAAGTCGTTTTCTGGATACGTTTTACGGTGCTTTTCCCGAAAATTTGGAAAACTACGTGCTTAAACCGCTCTTCAGTTTTGCGGGAAGCGGAGTGAATCTCCACCCAACGCCGGATGTACTTAGAGCCATCGAAAACCCGCATGATTATTTGCTTCAGCGCAAGGTGGCCTACGAACCCGTCGTGCTAACCCCGGATGGCAGTCTGGTCAAGTGCGAAATCAGGATGCTTTACGTGTGGCCCGACGGCGATGAACGTCCGCGCTTGCTCACCAACCTCGCCCGATTGAGTCGGGGCGAGATGATAGGTGTGCGTTTCAACAAAGATTTTACGTGGGTGGGCGGGAGTATCTGCTTTTTTGAGCCGCTTTAATCAGAAAGACCGTTTTTCTCACGGCCAAATTTCACCTTTAAACTCGCAAAGGGAAGAATAAATAATCTGCCTAAGTCGCCCCCAATCGGCGTGTAAATCGCAATGTCGCCCCCAATTCGTTCGCCAAAAATGCGAAGCCCGGCGGATACCAGTCCGACTGTTTCGCCAGCAGCAGTTATCATAAAATTGTCGGTGATAAAAGCCACTTTACGGCCCGCCCTAGCCATGTAGCTGGCAGAAACAACGGGCTGCCGACCAATTTCTCCATTTCCGTAGCCCCAACCCAAGCCAATGGTTCCGTTTTTTTCCTGGTCGCCAAAGGTGACGTTGCCGTAAGCAATGCCGCCCACTTCGGTCCGGTTTTCGCGTTGATTACCAAACCCGGTATAATTTCGAACAAAGAAGACGCCCAGCAAAGTGCCAATTCCTACCCGTACCCGACCGTTTGGATTCAGACACACTTTGGGTGTAACAAAGAAATTTTTGGTGGTACCGGTTCCTGGAATTAGCAGGAAGCCGCCACCCATCGTCAAGTGATCGGTCACCCCAAAGTTTACCGAATTCATGAATACGTAGGTGTTTTGATAAACGCCTTCACCCCGCCTGAGCGTACTGGCGGCGGGAGAAGCGAAGTAGCTGATGTAAAACGGGTTACGGCCATAGAATCGCCCGTTTCGGGTAAACCCATCCGCTTCACGAATCTCGGCGATTTGCGTCATTTCAAGGGTAACTTCGCCCAGATTTTCAGTCTTCAACCGAACCTGATTTCCCGACGAAGGAAGTATTTGCCCGCGTAGACTCGTGCCGTCGCGTAAGGTGACGAACACAACTTTCTGCTTGGTTGCGGTCGAGTCGTAGTAATTTTGGGCAAAAGCCAGGGCGGGAAGGAAGAAAAATAATCCCAGAAAAAGTGCTTTCATCGCGGAGAAGAAGTGGAGAGGTGCAAATTACATGAAACAGCAAGCATCACAAGGTACGATCAGTCAACGGCAACTTTTTTTAACCCACCTCGCGCAAACCTCCGATTTTCCGTTGGCGCTGGAGATTGATCGGGCCGAGGGCGTGTACCTGTACGGAAAAAACGGGGAAGTGTGGATGGATTTGATTTCGGGTATCGGGGTGTCCAACGTCGGGCATCGCCACCCGCGCGTGGTCGGGGCGATCAAAGCGCAGGTCGATCGCTACCTGCACCTGATGGTGTACGGCGAATACGTGCAAAGTCCGCAGGTTGATTTGGCTCAGGCACTGGTGGAAACGATAAACCAGACGGATTCACCCAGGCAGTGTGGGGTGTATGGTCCGCTCGACAACGTCTACTTCACCAATTCGGGCACCGAGGCCATCGAAGGAGCCATGAAACTGGCCAAACGCTTCACACAACGACAGGAAATCATCAGTTGCTTCAACGCCTACCACGGCGCCACGCAGGGTGCGTTGAGCCTGGCGGGCGCGGAGTTTTTCAAGCAAAACTACCGACCGCTGCTGCCGGGTATCCGTCACATTCGCCACGGCGAGTTGAACGAGTTGGAAAAAATCACCTGCCGGACGGCGGCGGTCGTGGTCGAAGTGATTCAGGGGGAAGCGGGGGTAAGAATACCCACGTGGGAGTACATCCAAGCCCTGCGCCAGCGCTGCAACGAGACGGGTACGTTGTTGATTTTCGACGAAATCCAGACGGGATTCGGGCGGACGGGGACGTTTTGGGCCTTCGAGGCTTTCGACGTTTTACCCGATGTACTGGTTTGCGCCAAAGGCATGGGTGGGGGGATGCCCATCGGGGCGTTTGTCGCGCCGCAAGCCGTGATGCGGGTTTTCAAAGACAACCCAATTTTAGGCCACATCACCACGTTTGGCGGTCACCCGGTGAGTTGCGCCGCCTCGTTGGCCACCTTGCGCGTGATTCAGGAGGAAGATCTTTGCCGCCAGGTTTCGGCCAAAGCCGAACTGATTAAATCCCGGCTCAAACACCCGAAGATTCGTGAAATCCGAAATCAGGGCCTGATGATGGCAATACAGGTTGACGGCTTTGCCACCTTGAAACCGGCAATTGACCGGGGGATTGCCGCCGGACTATCCAGTCTGGGAGTCATTACCGATTGGTTTTTGTTCTGCGACAACGCCATGCGTATCGCGCCACCCTTGACGATAACGGAGACGGAAATAGAAAAGGCTTGCGAAATTATTCTCGCAAGCCTTTGAAATATAGGGGATCAGCGATGATTACGCTTCGACCAATTGGGCGGCCAATTTCTGGTTCAAAACCGCTTTGGGAACAGCACCAATGACTTTATCGACCATCTGCCCGTTCTTGAAAATCATCAGGGTTGGGATGCTCCGAATCCCTAATTGAGCGGGTATTTTCGAGTTGGCATCTACGTCCATTTTGGCAACGACAGCTTTGCCTTCGTATTCACCGGCCAGTTCTTCGACCACGGGGCCAATCATCTTACAAGGTCCGCACCACTCCGCCCAGAAATCGACCAGTACGGGCATATCTGAATTGATGATTTCGTTGAAGTTAGCGTCGGTGATTGCAATTGCTTTTGCCATGAGTTTACTGTTTAAAGTTGAATTAGTGTCCAGATTCGTAAACACGGGGCTTACTCGGATTGGTTCACAAAAGGGGTGATGTTTTGAGGACGCTTTTTCCCAAACGAACCAACACGCCTGGGGCCTCGATCTACCGATTAGGGCTGGGCATCAAAATACCGCATCACCTTGACCAGGTCGCCGTCGTTTTTAACGTCAAGGTTTTCCTGCCTGATGAAATCCCGGATGAGGGCCTCCCGGTCGCCAAAGGCATCGGCCACCGAGCGGGCGTTGGGCTTTATTCGACGAACGCCCCCTTCGGCCAAACGCAGGTAGTAGCTCGATCGGTCGACAAACTGATCGTACCGGCGACCCGTCGAATATTGATCTTTGAAATCAGCGGGCTTGATTTCTTTGTTGACGTACTTCATCAACGTGGCTTTCCCTTCGTGCAAAACCAGTAAAAAACCGGACAACAACTCACCGTTTTCTGCTTTGAGGCCGTCCACGCGCAGAAAAGAGTACGAATTGCTGCGGTCGGCGCTGAACAACCGGAATCCTTTGAGTTGGTCGGAATTAACCACGATCGAATCCGTGGGCGAGCGCATGATCCAGACTTCTTTGTGGAGGGCGTCGTACTTCATCGGCACGTCCTTGATCCGCTTTCCATCGGCCATCCAGAGTTCGCCTTTTTCCCAACTCGGCACCAGAAAAGGAGTGCCCCTGAAGCCTTCGTAACGAGGGTCGATTCGGGGCCGGGACGCCGTCGCGTAGTCGGTGTTCAATAAATCAATGGTGGATCGGATGACATCAAAACGTTGCGACGACCGCAGGCTATCGATTGATTTCTGGCTGTACTGCTTCTTCTGACTTTTCAGATATTTGTCTTTCGCTGCCGAAATCCGAACACTATCGGAATAGTAACTACCTTTTTCGGGTTGCTGAGCGAGGGTGAGCAGCGGGGCCGTGATTAGGAATATCAACAGGATTCGTTTCATGGTTGAAGTTGCGATTTCGTTGCGTTGCCAATTTACCTAAAATCCTTTTTGCCAACGATGAAACACACGGATCCAGTTGAAAGTTGCCCGTAAATGAGTTGAAATTCAGGAGCTACCGGTGATCGACCCCGAAAACGCCGTCGTAATGACTGCCCATGTAAGCCCCCCAGCGGATGGGCGACGAAATCGCTATTTTCGTCTTCAAACAATTGACTTGCAGACCATCGAAGGTGTACGTTTGGTAGCGGTTGTTGCCGTGACAAAACACAATATCCAGGTAGTTGTCGTTGTCGAGGTCGCCAATCCAGGGCGTTGAGGAAATGTTGTGACCGGGCAGTCCGTCCATGAGTTGTACCACTTCTTTTGCGCCAAATTCAATGACCATAATGTTGTTGAAAAACGACTTCCTTCCCACCGAATCCAGCACTTGGTAATTGACACTCAGCAAGGCTTCGTCGCGGCCGTCGGCGTTGAGATCAGCCACGACTGGCGAACAAGTCTGGTAGTAACCCAGTGAATCGCTGAACTCCACCTGACCGGTTTTCCCGTTGACCATGAATTGTTTCGTTCCTTCCAATTTGGGCCATACACCCTGGGCGTACGACACGAAGAAATCGGGTACGGAGTCGTCGGTGAACCTTCCAACAGCAATCGAACTGTACGCTTCCGTGCCCTCCATTTTTACGCTCCAAAGCGGTTTAAGGGTCTTGCCATCAAAGGCCAAAAGGCGACCATCGACGGAATTGGCCACGATATCGGGTACCCCGTCGCCGTTGATTTCGACCCAGGCTGCCGGAGCAATAAAACCTTTATCAGGGCTGGTGGCTATTTTTACCGACGACGATAAATCGCCCGAGAGTACGTTTTTTAACGTGCCCACGAAGAGATTTCCACCGATGGTTTCCCCGCCGGTGCCAAACAGGATTCGATACTCGTTATCCGCCGATTTCAGGACTGAAACCGACATATAGGTTTCCTTGCCGTCGGGCATGAGGGCTTCCGCCAACACCACACCGTTTTTAGAACTCAGCACGACCAGGCGGCCCGCCGGACGTAGAGGGTCGTAGGGTTTAACGTTCACATCCCCGCCATTCGACACCAGTAGATCCTCAATGCCATCCCCATCCTGATCGGGAATAAACTGCGGATTGTAGAAATTGAACCAGCGCTTAGTTCCTCCTTCTGAATTCGCGTTTACATCGAATTTCCAAAGTACCTTGCCCGTAGCCCCGTCGATGGCTCGTAGTTCGGCGGAGCGGCCTTCGATGACCACATCCTCGATTCCGTCGGAGGTGATGTCTTTGAGTGTGGCCGAACCGAAAATCTGATCGATGGCGGAGTTTCGCCACAACAATTCACCCGTGCGGCCATCCAGGGCAATAATTGCGGAGTCACAAGCCTGGAATTCCAGCCGACCCGCCCCCAGAATAATATCGCCAATGCCATCGCGGTTGAGGTCCGTTACGCGTGGCGAAGAAAACGTACCCAAACCGGGAAGCACCTTGCTCCAGGAAGATTGGGCGGAGGCGGGGCAGACGATTAGCCAGCCGATGAGTGCGATGAAATTGGCCCATCTGACCTTTTGGGTAATTGTCATTTAACTGGAAGTTTTTCTTGAGGTGGTATAAAAATGCGAATCAGGATTTGGCGAAAAGAATCCGTGCGTTAAACCCCTAAATCCCCTAAGGGGACTTCTTCTTTGTTGTTAAAAGTCCCCTTTAGGGGATTTAGAAGCTGTTTGAGTTAGCCAAACTATATTAGAAATCGTCATGCTGAACTTGTTTCAGCACCTTCCAACTCAGGAACTCAATAGCTTAACCGTACTGAGCGGCTCATCGTCGGTGGGAAGGTGCTGAAACAAGTTCAGCATGACGGTCTGAAATTTTAACTCAAACAACTTCTTAGGGGTTTGAGCGCGTATTTGTATTGGGTCACGAGGTTGTACCCGAAACTTTGCCAACGTTTTAGAACCGGGGCGCGTAGCATTTGGCAAAGTTGGCGCAATCTAACCAGTGTATACCCTCGTGACCCAATACACGTATTGCCTATCTGTCAATTCAACCGGAGCCGCTCTTTTCCCACCAAGCCTTCCAACTCGCGCAGCATTTCGTTGGTCACTGAAATTTTTGCTTTTCGGCTGAGTAGCGTCACGTGTACTGTGCTTTCCACGTCCTTGACCGTCACGAGCAGGTCGCTGCGCCCCGGATTAGCGATGACGAGGTTGTTGAGTTCGTGTACCAATTCCCGACTCACGAGCTTCATGTTGAGTTCAATGCTCAACCGTTTGCACAGCGTTTCACGGACTTCGCTCAAGAGTTGAACCTGTGAAATTTTGAATTCCCACCGGGGATCATCGCTTTCCCTGGTCCGCCAATCGACTTGGGATTTGCCTTTGATGTAGACGATTAAATCCCGTTGAAAATAATTTTTGGCTTTCAAATAATCCTCACCAAACAACCGCAATTCGGTGCTGCCGCTGTAATCCTCGATGGTCAGCGAACCCCAGGGATTGCCGGTTTTGGTGAATCGCTCTTCCGCTTTCGTGACCACCCCACCGATGGCAAAATCTTTGTTTCGCAGGTCGGGATCGTCTAGTTTAGTGGTCGGCACACAAAAGTGCTCGATGTCCCGCTGGAACTCATCGAGCGGGTGGCCCGAGATGTAAATGCCCACCACTTCGCGCTCAAAATTGAGTTCTTCCATCCGGCTCCAACGCTGCATGACGGCGGGCACTCGGGGCATCATGGCCCCCGGCGTGGTGCTGCCGCCGGATGAACCGAAAAGAGAGACCTGCGCGGCAGCTTTTTCTTCGTGGTACCGGTTGGCGTAGCGAATCAGGGTTTCGATAAAACTCCCACCCTCGCCCAGGAAGTAGGCCGCCCGGGGGATTTCAAACGAATCGAACGCCCCGGCGTAGGCCAGACTCTCAATCGTTTTCTTGTTCACCGTACGCAGGTTCACGCGGGTGATGAATTGAAAAATATCCTGGTACGGCCCGCCTTTTTCGCGCTCTTCGATGACGCTTTCCACGGCGGCGTCGCCTGCACCTTTCACGCCGCCAAGGCCGAAGCGGATAACGCTCTTTCCACCAGCCTGGTTGATGGCGTTGAAGGTGCGGATGGATTCGTTCACGTCCGGCCCGAGCACTTGCAGGCCCATGCGCCGGGTTTCTTCCATGAACGCCGTAATTTTCTTGATGTCACCCAACTCGTTGGTTAAGTTGGCCGCCATGTATTCGGCGGGGTAGTGCGCCTTGAGGTAGGCCGTTTGGTAAGCGACAAACGCGTAGCAGGTGGAGTGCGATTTGTTGAACGCATACTGCGCGAACGCCTCCCAGTCGGTCCAGACTTTTTCGCAGATTTTTTTGCTCAACTTGTTGGTAGCCACGCCTTCCATGAATTTATCCTTCATTTTGTCGAGCGTGGCGCGGTCTTTCTTTCCCATGGCCTTGCGCAGCATGTCGGCGTCGCCTTTGGTGAAGCCCGCCAGTTTCTGCGACAACAACATGACCTGTTCCTGGTACACCGTAATCCCATAAGTATCAGCGAGATACTCCTCCATTTCGGGAAGGTCATAGGCCACTTCCCGGCGACCGTGTTTCCGGTCGATGAACTCCGGGATGTAGGCAATCGGGCCGGGGCGGTAGAGCGCATTCATGGCGATGAGGTCTTCAAACCGCGTGGGTTTGAGTTCCTTCATATACTTCTGCATCCCCGGACTTTCGTACTGGAAAATCGCGTAGGTTTCGCCGCGCTGAAAGAGTTCGTAGGTCTTCTGATCGTCGAGGGGAAGGTTGTCGATGTCGAGATCGAAGCCGTGATTTTGCTTGATGAGGGCGAGGCAGTTTTTAAGAATGGTGAGGGTCGAAAGCCCCAGAAAGTCCATCTTGATGACGCCCGCGTCTTCGATAATTTTTCCCTCAAATTGCGTCACGTACAATTCCGAATCCTTAGCCCGGCACACGGGGATAATTTCGGTCAGATCGACCGGGGCGATGATGATGGCCGAGGCGTGAATCCCCGTACCCCGCACCGAGCCTTCGAGCCGGAGGGATTCGAGCAACACCCGCCCGGCCACGGATTTACTATTCAGCGTGTCGCGGAGTTTGCGGACGTTTTCGAGGTCTTCGTGGCCCATGCCTTCCTTGTCTTTCAAACCGCCGGGACCGTCGATGGGAGCCTTTAAAATTCGCTCTAACGTCAAATCAAGCGGTTTTTCGGGAATCAATTTCGTCAACGCCACGGTTTCGTCCAGTGACAAATCGAGTACCCGACCCACGTCTTTGATGGACGATTTGGACTTCATGCCCGTGTAGCTGACAATCTGCGCGACCTGCGCCCGGCCGTATTTTTCGACGACGTAATCAATGACTTTCTGCCGCCCGGCGTCGTCGAAATCCGTATCGATATCGGGCATGGACTTGCGGTCGGGGTTGAGAAAACGCTCAAACAGCAGGTTGTACTTGATGGGGTCGATGTTGGTAATGCCAATGCAGTACGCCACCGCCGAACCCGCCGCCGAACCACGCCCCGGCCCCACGAACACGCCCATGTCGCGCCCGGCCTTGATGAAGTCGGCCACGATGAGGAAGTACCCGGCAAAACCCATCGTTTTGATGACGTGCAACTCAAAATTGAGGCGTTCTTCGGCCTCCGCCGAGATTTCCTTGTAGCGTTCGCGCGCGCCTTCAAAGGTCATGTCCTTCAGAAATTCCCACTGGTTGAGGGTATCTTCGGCGTGAATCTGAAACCTGGGTGGAACGGGAAAATTGGGCAGGAGAATGTCCTTTTTCAACTTCAGCACCTCCACCTTGTCCACGATTTCGTTGGTGTTGTCGATAGCCTCCGGCAAATGACTCCAGAGTTGGGTCATTTCGGCGGTGGATTTAAAGTAAAACTGATCGTTGAAAAAAGCGAACCGGGTGCCTTTGGGCATCCCCTCCTCGTCCGAAAAGTCCTTGGCGGAGGGCGTCGATTGCTTTTCGCCGGTGTTGACGCAGAGCAAAATGTCGTGGGCGTTGTAATCCTCCTGCTCGACGTAGTGCGAATCGTTGGAAGCGATGATTTTGACGTTGTGCTTGCGGGCCAGTTTGATCAATACCTCGTTGACCTTCAACTGATCGGGAATTTCGTGGTTCTGCAACTCCACGTAATAATCTTCGCCAAAAATGTTGAGCCACCACAACAACTCTTTTTCGCCCTCGACTTCCCCTTTTTTTAGAATCGTTTTGGGGACACTCGCGCCGATGCAACACGTGGTGGCAATCAGGCCCTCGTGGTATTTTTCGATCAATTCTTTGTCGATGCGCGGGTACTTACCGTACATCCCCTCGATGAAACCAAGCGAGCAAAGTTTGACCAGGTTTTTGTAGCCTTCCGGGTTTTTGGCCAGCATCAACTGGTGGTACCGCACGTCTTTTTCTTCCTTCGTAAATTTCTTTTTGTGGCGGTCGGTCACCACGTAAAACTCGCAACCCACGATGGGTTTTACGCCGTATTTCCCGGCCTCCGCTACGAATTTAAAGGCCCCAAACATATTCCCGTGGTCGGTGATGGCCACGGCGGGCATATTGTCGTCCTTGGCCTTTTTGAACATCTTGCTGATGTCCGCCGCGCCGTCGAGGAGGGAGTATTTGGTGTGGCAGTGGAGGTGGGAGAATTGCATGGACAGTAGGGATTTCCCCGTAAATTTGGCAATAAACCCCGAATTCTGATGGCCTACCGCGACTTTACGTTGGCAAAAGTTTACCGGCAATTTGGGTTGAAAGAGCGGCGCGAACGGCTATTCCCTGAGGTTGAGCGCGTTCCGTTGAGTGGGTAAACCTCTCAGAGGGGCAGTCGCTCGCGTCCCGCGAGTGACGACTATCGAAAAGCCCTCTGGGCGTAGCTGCCCACGAAGTATTGTACCAGAAACTAAAAAATATAAATGTCAGAATTAAGAAAAACTTACGAAGGCGGCTTGTTTTTTGTTACGTTAACCGTGGCGGGTTGGGTAGACGTATTCACCCGACCGGTTTACGTCGAGGAAGTAGTTAAAAGCCTCAAACATTGCCAGCAGGAAGAAGGTTTGGAACTCTACGCTTACGTCATAATGAGTAGTCACTTGCACTTGATTGCTGGGCGAACGGAAGGGGATTTGACTGAATTGTTAGGCCGGTTTAAAAGTGTGACGGCCAAGAAAATGCTCAAGCTCATCGCTCAAAACGAGCGGGAAAGTCGTCGGGAGTGGTTGCTGTATTTGTTTGAGTATTTTGCCAAGCCTTTGAAGCAGCAGGAAACCTACCAGTTCTGGCAGAAGGCCAATCATCCCACGGCGCTATGGACTCCAGCCGTGGTGCAGCAGAAAATCGAATACATTCACATGAATCCG
Source organism: Cytophagaceae bacterium (assembly GCA_026785975.1). GTDB lineage: Bacteria > Bacteroidota > Bacteroidia > Cytophagales > Spirosomataceae > JAJAZB01. The sequence continues at coordinate 30,763 of JAJAZB010000444.1, forward strand.
GTGGTAGCGGGGTTAGTCAGTGAGCCGCATCATTACCAACTCAGCAGTGCGCATCCGCAGGGGCCACTGGTGGTATTGGCGCTGTAAGATTCGGCCACTACGCCCAGAGGGCTTTCTGATAGTCGTCACTCGCGGGACGCGAGCGACTGCGGGGGTTGCCACCCGTAAGGCACCGTAGGGGTAAGGCTAAATCCAGACTCGTCACCATAATAAATTTTGATAAACCCTTGTAATTCAAGATATAACAAGTCTCTCAATTCTTTAAGTTTCGCTTCGTAGTCCAGCGGACTACGAAGCGCTTTAATACATTTTCGCAACCGCTTCCAAGTGTAACCTAATTTTTTTTAAATAGGTTTTTAACATATTTTTTGTGACTTTAAAATTTAATACAGGACTTACTTTTTCAGCTACCTGATCTAAACTCTGTGGATTTAACTCCACTTCTTTTTTAAGAAAT
>JAJAZB010000445.1 GCA_026785975.1 Cytophagaceae bacterium
ACTCCATCCACCATACAGTCTTGAAAATATCGTTCCTTTTTTATGATTAAAAGATTCGAAATTAAAAAAACCTCCCCATTTTTCAGGGTAATTAAATGGCTTTTTGGAATACGCATACAATAGTTTATATTATTGACTTTAAGGTATTTAATCCAATTTATCCCAATAAATTTACGATCTCCAACAATCAAATTTATCCGATCTTTACCAATTACTTTTATGAGTTTATCTAACAGATCGCTACGGTCTTGACAATTGCTGTTTCCGGATTTATTATCCATAAGTTGCCAATATAAGGGAATTCCAATTGAACCGTTTTTTGCAACAATCATCAAAATAGTACATTAGAAGAATTGACCTTGTGGGTGGGTAATAACCCCAAGATTGCCGATGCCCAAAAGTACCAAGCTGACCATTACACTATGCTGTACGAAGCTCACAAACAGCGGGGTGATTATCAAAAAGCGCTGTACTACTCGGAGCAAAGTCAGAAATTGAAGGAGGAAAATATCAATGAGGAATTGGACCGGCAGTACAACGAACTCAACCGCAAGTTTGAAAGCGAACAGAAAAATGCTCAAATCGTACGGTTGGAAAATGAAAAACTGCTGGAAAAGCAGTCCCGGGAACGCCTTAGCCAGTACGGGCTGCTGGGCCTATCCGCGCTGCTAACTCTGATTGTGGGGCTGGTGATTTGGTCGAACCGGAAGCTACGAACCAAGAACCGTCAAATCACGGAATCTTTGCTCAGGGGCCAGAAAACTGAACGCGGGCGAATTGCCGCCGAATTGCACGATAATTTGGGTTCAACGCTTACGGCTATCCGTTGGAATTTTATAGCGCTCAACCCCCAAACACTGAGTGAACATGAGCGACTCGCCTACGTCGATCTGCAACGAATGCTCAATGCGGCCTACGACGAGGTACGGCTGCTTTCACACAACCTGCTGCCCTCAGTTTTGGAAAAGCAAGGGTTGGAGTCGGCACTGAAGCAATTGGTATTGAAGTTGAACTGGCTTGGGAATGTTCGGTTCAGCCTGGAAACAACACCGGAAGCGACCCGCACTGATTCGCAAACGGCCTTTGAGTTGTACAGCATTACCCTGGAACTGGTGAACAACATTTTAAAACACGCCCAGGCTACAGAGGCCAGTATCGCCCTGCGGTGCGTGAATGGCTACCAACACCTGCTCGTAGAAGATAACGGCTTGGGTAGTTCCGTCAGTGATGACCGAACTGGCCTGGGGATGCAGACCATTCAGCAACAAGTGCAAGCCCTAAACGGAACCTGGGAATGGGCGGCTGGTTCTGCGGGCGGGGCTCAGGTGAGCATTCGCGTTCCTTTGAAAAAGACTGTTGGTGTCACCGTTTCGTCAGCAGACCGTGGGTAGCCGCGAAGATGCCCAAGCCAACGCCACTTTTCAGGTGCAACTTTTGCATGAGGCTACTCCGGTGCGATTCAATCGTGGAAACGCCCAGACAAAGGCGGTCGGCGATTTCAACTGTGGTGTATTCCTGCCCCACCAGTCGCAGAATTTCGATTTCGCGCGGACTCAGGCTGGCAATCAGATTGGGGAGTTTTTCATTCTGATCCTCAGTGGGGTCCTGAGATAGACTCATCACGGTGGCCTCGCTGTAGTATTTCTTTCCGGCGCTGACCGTCCGGATGGCGTGTTCAAATTCAACTTGATCGGCCCGCTTGGTTACGTAACCAGCGGCTCCGGCTCGAATCGCTTCCCGAATCTGCGTTGCGTCTTCGGCCATCGTCAGAAATAATACCCGGCATTGAGGATACTTCTCGCGGATGTGCAGACAGAGGTCAGTTCCACTGAATTCAGGCATAAACAAGTCGGTAATAACCAAATCGACTTCCTCGGTTTGGAGCCATTGAAGCGCCTGACGACCATCGGTTGTTTTCCCGATTAATTCGACAAAATCAATCTGTGCCAACAGCAAGGCCAAGCTGTCGAGGATGATCTGGTGATCGTCGACAAGGAAGGTTCGTATTGTATTTTTCAAGAAGGAAGAGAGGCAAATGATTTGCTATCAATGTAGGAAAAACAACGGCGCAAGTCAAGCCATTCCCTAAACCCCGGTACACTAAATTTAAAATTCATTGCGAGCCAATATTGTAACACACGGTCATTTGGGATTTTCGTCCCATTTTTTCCACACATTTTCAATCAAATTCTCTTCCTGCCTCCTCTTGCTAAGTGGCGCGGATTTTTTGTAGTGGATAATAAATCAGTATACGTCATCTTTACAACTAAACCCTCACAACCATGTTACGCTGGACCATCATTTTCGCCGTTATTGCCGTTATCGCCGCTATCTTCGGCTTCGGTGGGGTTGCTGCCGGAGCAGCAGAAATTGCTAAAATTCTGTTCTACATCTTTGTCGTGCTGTTTATCATCAGTTTAGTTTTTGGTGGCTCTTTCCGAAAGGGAACCGGTTTGTAGTGCCGCCCGCATCGCTTACTTTTGCACCCCGTTCTGAGTCATCAGGATGGGGTTTTTCATGCAACACATTCAAACTATTTTTGAAGACCTCGGTGGCCACTTCGTCACGCCCGCACCTAAACTGGCCGAGAAGGTAGCCCGCGTAAAAGCCGTGGTGTTTGACTGGGACGGGGTATTCAACGACGGCGTGAAAACTGAATCGGGCCAGAATCATGGGTGTACCAGCTTTCCTGGAAGGGTCTACGGCGTCCGCTCGCAATGACGGGCAAGCGCTTTTTTGCATCACCAATAATTCAGTAACGACGATCAATCCACGGGGGCGGCCACGATGCTCACGACCCGCCACAGGCCGCGCAAATCGCCCGATTTTACCGTCACCGACCCACCGTTGGGGTTGTCCGAATGTAGCGTGAGTTGTTTTTTGGTCAACAGCTCGTTGTCCCGGATGCGCTTGACGACGAAAAAGTCGCGGTAAACCACCGCAAACACGCCCCCACCCTGGTACACCCAATCGCCTTTGTCGACGTTGACGGCCAGCACTTTTGCCCCGTCGGGAAGCTGGGGCGTCATGCTGTTGCCCGAAATTTCAATGATGACGGGTTCCTTGCGGGCGTAGTCGTGCATGACCGTGCTGGGCACACCGTAGGTTTCTAAATCCTGGTAGCGGAATCCCTCCGTGTAGGTTTCAACGAAACTGGCGTGAAACTTTATCGGCACGAAAGGTACCTCGATGAGATCCGCACCGCCGGCGAGCATCTTGCCATTGGAACTCCCTTCCTGAACGATGGGCCGGATGCCGCGCAACACAAAATCAGCGCTCACCTGCGGATACTTGTCGAGCAGGGCCATCACCGTGTCGTACGAGGGCTTCGCCCGACCGTTGAGGATGTTGTAAAACTTCGAGGAGTTCTCTTCCAACTCCTTCGCCGCCTGGTAGGCCGTCAGGCCGAGGGCTTCAAATACCTGTTTCAGCCGCACGTGAATGCTTTCGGAAACGTCCTGGTCGGAGGTTTTCATAATATATTTATAGGTGTTTTTTGTGAAATATATTTCAAGTCAAATATATTGCCCCCTCAATTCCGCCCGCTCTCCGACAAAAGTATGATAATTTTTGAATACCAACCAAATTATTCCCCCTCAAATGAATGCTAATCGAATTACTGATAACATCGAACCCCGGGTGCTTTTTGTGGACATGAACAGTTTCTTCGCTTCCTGTGAACAACAGGTCAATTATTGGCTGCGCGGACGGCCCGTGGCCGTGTGCGTGTACGTGGGGCAGCGCGGCTGCGTGATTGCGCCCTCCATCGAGGCCAAGCAACGCGGCGTGAAGCTGGGGATGCGCCTCGACGAAGCCATGAAACGCTGCCCCGACCTGGTGCCCATTGAAACCAACCCCGAGCGCTACCGGGAGTTTCACGTAAAAATTATCGACGTTCTGAAAAAATTCTCCGACGACGTTTTGCCCAAGAGTATCGACGAGGCCGTCGTGGATCTGACCCGCTTCCGGTTCGTCCATAAAGATCCGGTGGCGGTGGCGCGGGCCATCAAACAGGCCATTCGCATCGACGTGGGCGACTGGTTGCGGTGTTCCATTGGCGTAGCGCCCAACGTATTTCTGGCCAAGCTGGGCACCGAAATTCAGAAACCCGACGGGCTGGTCGTCATTACTCCCGATACCATCGACGCCGTGCTGGCGACGCTCCAACTGACGGACTTACCCGGCATCGGGCTGCGCATGGCGGCGCAGTTGGAGCGCGGCGGCGTTCACTCCCCGCTCGAGTTGCGCTACGCCTCGCCCGACCGGTTGCGGGCGGTTTGCAAAAGCATCGTGGGTTGGCACTGGCACCTGCGGCTCAACTTCGGCGGGGAAGTCGACATGGCCAGCAGCGCCTACAAATCCATGCAGGCGATGCGCACCATTTCGGCGGAACAGCGGCGCTCGGCGGCGATGCTAATGGACATTCTGACGGCGCTGTGCCTGACTCTGGAGCGGCGCATGGTGCGGCAGGAGGTATTTGCCCGGATGATTTTCGTCCATTGCGGCTACGACAGTGGTCGGCATTACGCCGACGAAGTGCGACTTGAAATTCCCCTTCAGGATGGCGTCCGAATCCAGAAACTGGTCATCGACCGGATGGAGCGGTTTCGGCGGCAGCACCTCTGCGAGCCGGTACTCAATGCGCACCTGACCCGGCTCTGCGTGGGCGTCAACCGCTTCGTGTCGGCTGAGGCGGTGCAGTACACACTTTTTGAAGAAAGTTCGAGGAACGGAGGTTCCCGATTTCGTGAGGACAAACTGCGCAAAACCGTATACGACATCAAAGACCGCTTCGGCTCCGACAAGTTGTTACGCGCCGCCCAACTCAGCGACTCGCCCGTCTGGCGCGACGTGATCGGCTTCGGGTCGATCAAGGATTTACACGGCGAGGAGACCATTTTCGGAAAACCCGACGCGTGGGAAACCTCACCCGAGGATTGAGCGATTCAATAAAACCGCCAAAACTTATGTGGTATTCATTTCAGGAACTGGAAAAAATAATTGACATCCGGTCCATCGGCCTCGGGTGTCTGGTCGGGTCGTTTTTGGTGTGGCTATTTCAACGAAAAATTAAAACCCGGTTTGAAATTCAGCCGCGTTTGACCTTGCGGATCGATACCTCCACGTACCAGGGTGGGCGCGAAGGATCGGATTGGGAAGCGGGCTGGGGGCATTACGTCACGATTCAGAACGACTCTAAATTCGACGCCTACCACCTCACGTTGCATTTTGCGAAAGAACACGAGATTTTCACCGATCTCCTCTACGTCGATCCCTTCGCCGCCGGGCAACGCGTGAAACTTTCGGCGGGGCAAACCCTGCATTTTATGACCAAAACCTTGCTCACGCTCCCGCTGAAACTGCTCTACCAATGCCGCCGCGCCAGGGACAACCACAAGGAAATCGCCATCATCGAAAACCTGACGCCCAAGGGCATCCGCGACGTGAAAATCTACCTGCGTTACGAAAATGAACTCGGGCAGGTTTTCTACGTCCGGTACTGTCAGCAGGGCACTCAGACATTATCGTTTTTTAAACCGCTATTTTGGTGAAAAAATAGAGCAAAATGTCGCTACGCATTCGTCTGGAAGATGAACACGGCTACGAAGTGGCTTCGATGGACCGCACCTCGGTGCTGAATCCGCTCATTCCCAGCCTCGACGATGAGCAGTACACGTTGCTGGGGTACATCGACCTGGATGGCGATACCATTTTCGGTGCTGGTCAGGCCGCCGTGCTGGCGCAGGAGTTGAGCCGCGCTAAAGTAAACGCCTACCCGGATGCGTTGGAATCCATCGACCAGATCATCGCTCTGGCCAACCGGGCGGCAGCCGATGGGAGTTTGTACCTGAAGTTTTTGGGGGATTGAAACGCGTTGAAGAGACCTTTGCCAAGGTTTCAGAACTTTGGCAAAGGTCTCTTCAACGCGTTTCAGCGGGTTTAAACGACGAAAAACGTCCTTAATTTCTCCCTGGAAATCGTTGACTTTACTTCCCTGAAAATCCGCAAAAATGACGCCTGCTTCTGCCATTTTTTTTGTCGTCGGACGGGTAAACTCCGCTTCTTAAGGAAGTCGCCTACGTGACCGATTCGGAAAGCATCGGTTCAGCCTGGTAGAGTAGCTTACCGATGCGGTCGATGTGTTCAATCAACGGAGCGTCCTGAATGTGGTGGTAAACGACGAGGTCGAACGAGTAAGGCAAATCGAGGTCTTCGAGGCGATTGGCGAGGGTGAGACTGTCATTCAACTCAAGGCGCGGGCCTTTCAAAGCGAGGTCGATGTCTGAACCGGGTTTGTGGGTTCCTTTGGCGCGGGAGCCAAACAAAACGGCTTGCCGGATGGCGGGAATCGCCGCCAGCGTTGCCCGAATGCGTTCCAACTGTTGATCGGTCAATCCATACGGCATAACCATTTTGGTTTAATCAATTGGATTCCTGTTGCCCTTGCTCGCTTTCCAGCTTGATTATCAACGCGTTCAACAGGAAAAAATAAGACTCTTTAATCGCTTTCAAAATGGCTTCGGCAGTTTCACGATTGTAGGTGTGTGAGGTGAGGTTCCGGCTTTTGAACATCTGCATCCAAGCCTCTCCGTCTTCAATCAATGCCGTTCTGAACGCCAGTTGAATGGCATCGCGGGCACCTTTCACATCCTGGTAGCCCTGGTAATCGAGGTAATCCCGGAGCGTGTTCCAGGCTAATTCATAGGTATATTCAAACCGTTGAACGACGCCCTCTTTTTCCAGGTCGGTGTATTCGGGTTGCTCAACCGCCTTTTCCAGTTGCGCAAAGGCTTTCTTGAAATTACTAAAACGCTGTACCCAACGGACATCTTCCATAAGCTTCTCGTGAATAAGAAATAAAAATGGCTGTTTTTTCAGGAAATCCCGTTCGTTGCTGCCGCTAATCGGCAACGTGAGCTGTTTCGGGGCGTTTGGAAGTGCGAACACCGGCCCCGATTTCTCCCTGAAAATGGCTAACTTTACTTCTCTGTAAATCATCAAAAATGACGCCTTCTTCTGCCGTTTTAACCAAAGAACAAGTCCTCAAACAAGTCTTCGGCTACGACCACTTCCGGCCCCTCCAGGCCGAAATCATTGACACGGTTCTGGCCGCACGGGACTGCCTCGTGCTCATGCCCACGGGCGGCGGCAAGTCGGTGTGTTTTCAGATTCCGGCCTTGGTCAAAGACGGCCTTGCGGTCGTAATTTCCCCGCTCATCGCGCTGATGAAAGACCAGGTCGAGGCGCTACGGGCCAACGGCGTGGCGGCGGCTTTTCTCAACTCCTCGCTCGGACCGCGCGAACAGGAATCGGTGTTGTGGCAGGCTAAACTCGGGGAATTAAAACTGCTATACGTGGCCCCCGAACGGTTGTTTTCGGGAAGTACGGTCGATTTCCTGAAGCGGCTCAACATCAGCTTGTTTGCCATTGACGAATCGCACTGCATTTCCTCCTGGGGCCATGATTTCCGGCCCGAATACCGGCAATTGGGTAAGCTCAAGCAGGAATTCCCCGACGTACCGATCATTGCCCTGACGGCCACCGCCGATAAAGTGACGCGCCGGGATATTCTAAAGCAAATGGGCGTACCCGACGCGCCGACCTTCGTGGCCAGTTTCGACCGGCCCAACATTAGCCTGACCGTGTTGCCGGGGCAGAAGCGTCTGCAACGCATGGTCGATTTCCTGGAAAAACACCCCAAACAGCCCGGCATCGTGTACTGTTTGAGCCGTAAAACCACGGAAGAGATCGCCGGGAAACTCCAAAAAGAGGGCTTCCGGGCGGAGTACTACCACGCGGGTTGTTCGCCCGAACACCGTTCCAGGGTGCAGGAGGCGTTTTTGAAGGATGACATCCAGATTATCGTGGCTACGATTGCCTTCGGCATGGGCATCGACAAGTCGAACGTGCGCTGGGTGATTCACTACAATTTACCGTCCAACGTCGAGAGTTATTACCAGGAAATTGGCCGGGCCGGGCGCGACGGTACGCCCGCCGACGCACTGCTGTTTTACAGTTTTGCCGACGTGGCCATGCGGCAGGACATGATCGAAAACTCCGAACTGCCCGAGGAGCAGAAGGTACTCCAACGCGCCAAACTGGCCCGCATGAAGCAGTACGCCGAAGCCGACCACTGTCGCCGCCGGATTTTGCTGAGCTATTTTAACGAAACCGTTGCGTAGGACTGCGGCAACTGCGACGTGTGCCGGAATCCGCGCCAACGCTTCGACGGAACCGTGCTGGCCCAAAAGGCGCTGTCGGGGATCGCCCGCACCCGCGAGAGCGTGGCGATGGGTGCCCTGATCGACATTTTGCGCGGTAGTCGCAATCAGAATGTGCTCCGCCACGGCTACGAACAGTTGCCCACGTTTGGCACGGGACATGACCTCAAGGGCGAGGAATGGGCCGAGTACCTGAGCCAGTTACTCAACAGCGGCGTCATGGACATCGCCTACGACGAGGGGCATTCCTTCAAACTCAACGCGACCAGTTGGCAGGTTTTGAAAGAAAGCCGTAAAGTAGAATTGGTCAAATTTGTATCGTTTGAAGAACGTAAAGTCGCCCGAGAAACCGCCGAACCGACCGAAAAGCCGAAGCGGGAAGTCATCAAAGACGCCATGTTCGACCGGCTCCGCACGCTCCGTAAGGCCATCGCCGATACGCAGGGTGTACCGCCCTACGTGATTTTTTCGGATGCGACCCTTTCGGAAATGGCCCAGAAACGACCGATTACCGAGGGGCAGATGAAGGGAATTTCGGGCGTGGGGGCCGAAAAATTCCGGCGTTTTGGCGAAGCATTCATCAACGAAATCCTGGGGTTTGCGCGCGAAACCGCCGCGTCGCAACCCAACAAGTTGACGAAATTGCAAAGAGAAATCTCTGTGAAATTAACGCGCTTACAAATGCAGCAGACACGCTTGTCGAAACACTTGAACAGTCCGAAAACGCCTCTGGCCGTCCAAGCCGAATTGCCGCGCTACCTGGAATCATTGAAGCAAGTCGAGAATACACTTATAGAGTTGCAGAGTACATTACAGCGTTTACAAGCCCAACCGGACGAAAAACAACAACAGTGTATATCTGATTTAGAGCGAGAACTACGTGGCATTAACACGGAGCTTGGAACGGCAGGAGACGTAGCTCTGGAAACACTTGATGAACACTCCGAAGACGTATCCGGCCGTCGTGTCATAAAAGAGTCTACCTACGCGCAAACGCTGGAGCTTTATCAAGCGGGTCATTCGATCGAGGAAATGGCCGCGCAACGAAACCTCAACCCGATGACCATTGCGTCGCATTTACTCAAGTTGAAGGAAGAAGGCTACGCTATTAACCTGCGTTCCTTCGTGTCGGACGCGGTCTTTGAGGAAATTTCTGCGGCGGCTCGCGCACTGAATCTTAAACGTGGCGATGCGATGAAACCGCTGTTTGAGCATTTTCAGCAAAGATATGAATATGATGTATTACGGCTGGTAGTTTGGGAAATGGATTGATTGGTGAACCAATTTGTTCCCGCGTCCTAAAAATTACGATAATGAATCGAAGGCACTTTGTGAAGGGACTCGGCGGGGCAGGTGTTTATGCACTCGGCCATCCGGCCCGAGCGGCAGTTGCGCCGCCGGAAACCACCCGGCAGCGCTGGGCGGCTACGCTGGAGCGGTTGGCCCGTCCGGTGCTGGAAGCACTGGCCGCTGACCAGTTGAGACAGCGGATGCCAGTGGAATCGCAGCCGTCCGTCCGTGCCGACCGGGCAAAATACACGCATTTAGAAGC
>JAJAZB010000446.1 GCA_026785975.1 Cytophagaceae bacterium
CCCCCTGACTATGAAATTCGTCGTTTCCTCTTCCGCACTGCTCAAACAACTCTCGGCCATCAATGGGGTTGTGGCTACCAATCCGATCGTACCGATTCTGGAAAACTTTCTGTTTCAACTCGACCGCAACACGCTGACGGTCACGGCTTCCGACCTGCAAACGGTGATGATGACCGACATCGAAGTGGAATCATCCGACAAGGGCGCGATTGCCGTACCGGCCAAATTACTGCTCGATACGTTGCGCGGATTGCCCGAACAGCCGATTACGCTCAAGATCGACGGCGAAACGTTTGGTACCGAAATCATCTCTGAAAACGGCCGGTACAAACTCTCCGGCGAAAATCCGATTGATTTTCCCAAAGTACCCACGGTCAATAAAAGCCTTTCGATGGAACTCCCCGCCGACGTGCTGGGCCGGGCCATTGCCAACACCATTTTCGCTGCCAGTACCGACGACCTGCGCCCCGCCATGACGGGAATGTACGTGCAACTCAGCGGCGACAGTGCCACGTTTGTGGCCACCGACGGTCACCGCCTCATCCGCTACCGGCGCGACGATGTGAAATCGGGCAGCGAAGAATCGATGATTATTCCGCGCAAGGCACTGAATCTGCTCAAGTCGTCGTTGCCGTCGGATGATACCATCGTGAAAGCCGAATTCAGCAAATCGAACGCTTTTTTTGGGTTTACCAACATTCGCATGATTTGCCGGTTGATCGACGAGCGTTTCCCGGATTATGAAAATGCGATTCCCACCAACAACCCCAATGTGCTGACCATTAGTCGAATGGAGTTGCTGGGTTCGTTGCGGCGGATTTCGATTTATTCCAACAAAACTACCCACCAGATTCGCCTGAAGTTATCGAAAGATGAACTGATGATTTCGGCGGAGGACCTCGATTACTCCAACGAGGCCAACGAACGCCTGAGTTGCGATTACAGCGGCGACGACATGGAGATTGGTTTCAACGCCAAATTCCTGATCGAGATGCTGAACAACATCAGCAGTCGGATGATTTCGCTGGAACTGTCGGCACCCAACCGGGCGGGCCTCATCGTACCCGCCGAAAAGGAGGTCGGGGAAGATATTCTGATGCTGGTGATGCCCGTGATGCTCAACTCGTACGCTTGATTTTAGCTCGTAACGGGTAAAAAAAAAGGCTTCCCCCGAATACTCGGAGGAAGCCTTTTTTGATTGTAAAAATTTGAAGATCAGGCCGTTTTAAAGCCCCTTTCCACGTACCCTCCCACCATACCCGTAAACCAACTTAGCGGCAACAACCGGCGCAAGGTCAATAAAACCGGCGACTGACTCCCCACGGGGTAGCGCAGGCGGAAACTGCGGTCGTTGGCGGCCTGGAAAATCTTTTTGGCGACCACCTCGGGTCCCGGTGCTTTCTGGCCCTCTTTCTGCGAGTTTTCAAACGTCACGCGTTGGTACTTGTCGTAGGCCGTGAGTCCTTCTTTGCGGAACAAATCCTGGGAGCGGGAGTAAAAATCGGTTTTGATGGCTCCCGGTTCAATGTTTTTTACCCGAATGTTGAACGGGCGCAGTTCAAACTGCAAGGCTTCGGCAAAACCCTCCACGGCCCATTTGGTGGCGTGATAAATGCTGTAAATCGGAAACGTAACCAAGCCACCCATCGACGTGACGTTGATGATGGTGCCATCGCGCTTTTCCCGAAAATAGGGTAGAATTTCGCGAACCACGTTCATCACGCCGAATACGTTGGTGTCGAATTGCCGCTGAATCTGCTCGGCTGATGCCGCCTCGAAGATGCCCACGGCACCGTATCCGGCATTGTTGACCACCACGTCGAGGCCGCCAAACGCAGCGATGGTATCGTGAATCGCCTGCCGGATCGTGGCCGAATCCAGGACATCGAGGCGGAAGAGTTTAACGTTGGGGAGTTTACCGAGATCCTGTTCCTGCTCGGGGCGGCGCATGGTTGCGGCGACGTTCCAGCCATTTTGGGCAAAATACTGCGCCGCCGTTTTACCAATGCCCGACGAAGCGCCGGTGATAAGAATCGTTTTCATAGGGATTGACTGGGTTTTTTGAAATGGCTTGGGAGATGGAGGGGTATTCTAGTTTCATTGAAAAAGAGGTTCACGAAGTTAAGTCGTTCGTGGTTCAACTGGCGAATTCTGCCTAAAATCAGGGATTCGAGCAAAAATAAGCTATTTTGGACGACGGGGCACCCCGCCAGGCGGCTTTTTGGCCGTCCCCGTTGGGAATTTTAGTTTTTAGCGGGCCGATCACCCTGAGCGGAGCGGATACTTGCTGCCTGTTTTTTGGCCAAAAAGGGAAATTCGCAGCAACTTCTTTGCTAATTCGACGGCCCTATTTTTTTTGCCCTAAACAAAAAACGCGCAACTTCACGTTATCAAGTTGTACTTCCATTTCAACCTTCAGCCAACATGACCCGTTTCCGTATTTTCCTGCTCCTGAGCCTGGTATCGTTTAGCGCGGCGACGCTGGCTACCGACCGCAAACCCGCGCCTGCCGACGATGGCAAAGCAGGCATTCAGTTTTTTACCGGCTCCTGGAAAGACGCCCTGGCGAAGGCCAAAGCGGAGAAAAAACTCGTTTTTCTCGATGCCTACGCCGCTTGGTGCGGTCCGTGTAAAATGATGCAGGCACGTACCTTTCCCGACAAGCGCGTCGGTGAGTTTTTCAACCAAAAGTTTATCAGTGTCAAGATGGACATGGAAAAGGGTGAAGGCCCGGCGCTGGCCAATATGTACCCGTTGGATGCCTACCCAACGCTGTTTTTTATGGATAGTCGGGGAAAAGTCGTCAAGAAAGTCGTGGGCCTGCACTCGCCCGACGACCTGCTGACGGTAGCCAGACAGGTAGCGAAATAATTGACTTTCAGACCCATACCCAGCCCAATCGGGCTGGGTATTTTTATGCCTCACCCTCTCCATGCGCCTACTTTTCCTGCTTCTTCTGGTCGGCCCTTTCGTGGGTTTTAGCCAAAAAATTACCGAACGGAATTTCAAAAAATACTTTGACGAATACGGAGTTAAAGGTTCGTTTCTGCTTTTTGATCTGAAACGGAACCAGTACGTTGCTTACGACGACGTCCGGTGTCGCGAAGGTTTCCTGCCCGCCTCTACGTTCAAAATTCCCAACACCGTCATCGGGCTGGAGACGGGCGTCATCGCCGACACAAGTTTTGTCATCAAGTGGGACGGGGTAAAACGCGGGATTTCGGCCTGGAACCGCGACCACACGTTGGCCTCGGCCATGCGGGTTTCAGCCGTGCCCTACTACCAGGAATTAGCGCGTCGGGTCGGCGTGAAGCGGTACCAGAAAATCCTGCCCAAGCTAAAATTTGGCCAAATGGACGCGCAGGCCAACAACGTCGACAGGTTCTGGCTGGAAGGTCGCTCGCGCATCACGCAGTACGAGCAAATCGACTTTTTGAAGCGTTTGTACCTGAATGAATTGCCCGTGTCGCGCCGGAGCATGGACTTGACGAAGGACATTTTGCTGCTCGACGAAAAACCGGGTTATAAACTCTGGGGCAAAACCGGCTGGTCTAACGACTCCAAAGACCCGAGTCATGCCAATAATGGTTGGTTTGTCGGTTGGCTCCAACACGAGGGCAATACCTGTTTTTTTGCCATCAACGTCGATTTTATGGGCGAGGATACCGCTCGGTTTGTGGCCAGTCGGCGGGGCATTGCGGAGAAAATTCTGCGGGAAATGAAGTTGATGTAGCGATGCGCGTTTCGCAAAAAACGAAGCCATTTAGGATTCCCTTTTTCGGCTAAAAACAAGGTGTAAGGGTCACACTAAGCGGCGTCGAAACGGACACCGCTGCTTTAGATTACTGGGGTTTACTTTTCCCTTCAATTTACCATCCCTGGGCAGGTCAAGTCCACCGAGCCGGTCGGTGGCCCGATTCTGAAAAGGATCACATCCTCAAACACCTCCAGGCGATGAAACTCTGGAAGCGCGGGTACGAAAAAGGCTGGGAACTTCGCGTTTATATAAATGGGTATCTGCTTACCTTGCAGTTCATCTAACTCTGAATCCAAATGAAGAACGTCATGATTCTGGCCGCACTGGCCTTTTGCCTTGGTTCAACGGGGATTTTCGCCCAGAAAAATCCCGAAGCCAAAGCGGGTTGGCAGCTTGGCGCGCAGGCTTATTCCTTCCGGCTGTACTCCTTCGCCGATGCCCTCCGAAAAATCGACAGTTGCGGCCTGAAGTACGTCGAGGCGTTCCCTGGCCAGAATATTGGCGGGGGAATAGCCGGTAAAATGGACTTCAAGATGGACGCCGCTACGCGCAGTGCCGTCAAGAAAATGATTAAAGACAAGGGCCTGACGTTGGTGGCCTACGGCGTGGTCAATACCAAGACCGAGGAAGAGTGGAAAACCCTGTTTGAGTTTGCCAAAGACATGGGCATCAAAAACATCAATTCCGAACCGGCGGTAGCCCAAATCCCGTACATCCGGCGCATGGCCGAGGATTACAAAATCATTGTGGCGATGCACAACCACCCCAAACCTTCGCACTACTGGCACCCCGATTCGGTGCTGGCCGTGATTGGCAACAGCAAGTACCTGGGTGCCTGCGCCGACATCGGCCACTGGGTGCGCTCCGGCCTCGACCCGGTGGAATGTTTGAAAAAACTGGAAGGCCGTGTGCTGGGAATGCACTTCAAGGATTTGGAACAAAAAGCGCCCAAAACCCACGACGTCGTCTGGGGCACGGGCGTTTGCAACATTCCCGGTGTGCTGGCCGAACTGAAGCGCCAGAATTTCAAAGGCCCGATTTCGGCGGAGTATGAGTATAAATGGGAAAACAACGGCCCCGAAATCGCCGAAAGTGCCCGAAACTTCCGGGCGATGTATAGCAAAGTGCAGTGAGTTGGCGAGTCGTCGGACTGGGCTTCCCCGATGACTTTTTTGGTCATCCGACGACTTAAAAAAAGTAAGGTATACCCGACCATTCAGCGGGAGCAGCGGTTTCTAAGGTGGCGGACCACTAAAAAAAGTCGGCCGACACCCAGTCCGACACCTGCTTACTGACTCACCGGCATCAGCCGGAAAATATACCCCGGTGTTTCGACGGCCACGTACAGGTACCCATCTTTGCCCATCTCAACACCCCGAACCCGACCGAGGTTCTGGAGCAAATTTTCCTGCTTCACAATTTTATTATCCTTCACCACGCAACGGTTCAGGTAGCCAAACCGCAACGAACCCACCATCAGATTATCTTTCCAGGCCGGGTAGGTCGTGCCGGTCACGAACGTCGCGCCACTGGGTCCGATGGAGGGAATCCAGTACAGGTTGGGTTGTTCCATGCCTTCCTTGGCCGTCAGTTCGGTCATGGGCTTGCCATCGTAATTGATGCCGTACGTGATCACGGGCCAGCCGTAGTTACTCCCCTTCTTGATGATGTTGACCTCATCGCCGCCGCGCGGGCCGTGTTCGTGCGTCCAGAGTTCGCCCGTTGCGGCATTCAGAACCATACCCTGCGGATTACGATGTCCGTACGAGTACACCGACGTGCGGGCGTTTTTCTCGTTGACAAAAGGATTATCCGCCGGTACCCGGCCATCGTCGTGCAGGCGGTGTACTTTGCCGCAGTCATTGGTTAGCGATTGCGGATTTTCGGCGTGATTGCCCCGGTCGCCGACGGAAACGTACAGGTACCCCTGCTGGTCAAACTCCAGCCGGGAGCCGTAATGGTGCCGGGTTTTGGCGTAGGGCAAGGCTTCAAAAATAACTTTTTGCTCCGTCAAGGCATTCCCAACCAACTTAGCCCGCATGATGGCCGTTGTGGAGAGCGTCTGCCCGCCTTCAGTTTTAAACGCGGAATACGAAAAATAAACAAACTGGTTTTGCGCAAAATCGGGGTGTAGTTCCACGTCCAGCAGCCCGCCCTGCCCCTCGGCCAGCACACTGGGGCCGCCCGTTACTTTGGTTTTTTGCCGGGTCTTGTTCACGCGGTAGATTTCCCCGGTGCGGTCGGTGACCAGCATCTCCCCGTTGGGCAGGAAAGCCATCCCCCACGGACTACTCAAGCCCTGAACCACGGTATCGAGTTTGACGGTCATGCCCTCCGACGAAAAGACGTTGGATGTGGGCTTGCTGGTGAATTTATACTGGTCCACCGTTTTCAAACTCACCACGATGAGGTCGGCCAGCTCTTCGATTTCTTTTTCTTTCAAAACCTCTTTCCAGGCGGGCATCCCAAAGTCCGGGTAGCCCTCGGTGATGCTTTTCACTAAATCGGCTTTGGCCTGGCCGTGCTTCCATTTTCGATCCACAAACGCCTCTACTTTGGCTCCGTGGCACGAGGCGCAATACGTCTGGTAATTTTTTTCGGCGGTCTCAGCGTTTGGCTCCCTGCGCAGAAAGAAACTGCTCAGAAAAAATACGGCGACAAAGGCGGCGCTGGTGGTATACTTTAACATAGACGTAGGGGTTTTTGCAAAATAAAACTTCTTAACGTAACCCAAAGATAGTCTTCAATCTACGCATCAGGCAAATTTAAGGGTGGTTTTTAAGTGTAAATTGCTTCAGTTTATGAAGACACTCTAAACGAACCAAACCATGAAAAAATCATCGCTTACCGCGCTGTGGCTGCTTTTGCTGATCGTAGCCACCGGGCTACGGGCCACCCGACTGCCGGATACCACGGGAACCAGGCAATCCGTAAAACGCTATTTGTACGTGGCGGTGCCCGGCGTTCGCAACTACCTGGAGTACGGGGGCCACGGCGTGCTGGTGTACGACATCGACAACCAGCACCGCCTGGTGAAACGGATTCCGGCGGCGGGCCTCGACGCCAAAGGCCAACCCTCGAACGTGAAGGGCGTCGGGGTCAGCCTGGCCACGAACTGCCTGTACATCACCACGCTAACTTCTCTCCAGTGCATCAGTCTGACGAGCGAAAAACTCGTCTGGGAAAAAACCTACGAAGGGGGTTGCGACCGCCTGTCCATTTCGCCCGACGGCAAAACGATCTACCTGCCGTCGTTGGAAAAAGAGCACTGGCACGTCGTAGACGCCAAAACGGGGGCTATTCTCCAAAAAATCGTGACCAACTCCGGCGCGCACAACACGCTCTACGGTCCCGATGGTCGACAGGTTTACCTGGCCGGACTGCGCTCGCCCTACCTCAACGTGGCCGATACCCGAACCCACACGGCCACCCGACAAGTGGGACCTTTTAACAACAGCATCCGGCCATTTACCATTAACGGGCGGCAAACACTATGTTTTGTCAATGTCAATGGCTTACTCGGTTTTGAAATTGGCGACCTGGTTACGGGCAAAAAACTGCATCACGTCGAAGTGGAAGGTTTCCAGGCCGGGCCCGTCAAGCGGCATGGCTGTCCCAGTCACGGCATTGGCCTGACCCCCGACGAAAAACAGATCTGGCTGGCCGATGCCGCCAACCAACGTATGCACGTATTCGACGTCACCGTGTTGCCGCCCAAGCAAGTGGAAAGCATCGCGTTGCGGGACCAACCCGGCTGGGTCACCTTCAGCGTCGATGGCAAATTTGGGTATCCCTCCACGGGTGAAGTCATCGACGTGGCCACCCGCAAAATCGTGGCTACGTTACAGGATGAGCAGGGGAAAGCCGTGCAAAGTGAGAAAATGGTCGAAATTCATTTTGACGGTAAAAAACCAGTGGCAGCGGGCGATCAGTTCGGGATTGGGCGGGTGACCAACCAGTGAAAAGCAACTTATTTGGTTAGTGGTTATTTGGTTACTGATTGTTGAGTTATCGGATCCGAGTGCTCGGGGTGAACCGCAAATAACCACTAACCAATAACTTTGCTATGGGTGTCGTTTTGTCATCAGGCTTTTTAATGGCCCATTGTCTATTCCAATTTTTGCCTCATGTTTCTCTTTCAATTCTGGTTAACTGGTTTCTTAATTTCACTGCCTCCGACGTTTCAACCTCCTGACAGTAAACCGCTTGTAGTCGTTATCACGGAGTACGACAATACCCAAGCTCCTCTACGCGTGGGGGTTTTTGAGCGCAATGGGGGCTTTCCCAAAGATAATCGGGGTGCCAAAGGCTACGAACTCAAACCCAGCGGCCACGCCAGCGCCACACTGACCATTCGTGATATCGGGTACGGTGAATACGTTGTGGCTATTTTTCAGGACCTCAACAACAATGGAAAACTGGATAAGAGCCTGGTGGGTTTTCCCAAAGAACCGTACTGCTTTTCGAACAACTACAACCCCCGGTTCCGCGCGCCCCGCTTCGACGACTGCCGGTTTTCGTATTCGCCCACCCAAACTGAAGTACGGGTGCGGATGCTGAATAATTGATGTCAGGCAAAAACGCCCAACCCCGTCATTGCGTTCCCTCCTCGCAATGACGGGAGGCCGCTCGCCATGACGGGTATTTTGCATTTTCAGCAAAAATTTTAGCCCCTTGCCTTGCCCACTTTGGGCCTAAACTACCCCACGCCGGGTTGCTAATTACTTTGTTTCCAGCCGGATTCCTGGTCTGGAATGTATTTTTCTATGGTTAATGAATCATCACACTTCATCAACACTCGAAACCATGAAAAAGCCCTTCACCCTGGTCGCCGCCCTGCTGGTAGGTAGCCTGTATTTCGCGGGATGCCAGTCCAGCAAAACGCCAACGAGCGGCAGTAGTACCTCGACGGCGAGTCCCGACAATTCATCGTACCGCACTTCACCCAACAACACCGGCAACAACGATCCCAGCAACGTGAGTACCGGTGCCGTACCCGAACGGGTAGGCTCGGGCACGGCTTCCGGCTCAACGATATCGACCAGTCCGTCACCTGGTGTAACCATTCCGTTGGGTACGGGCAATATCGCCACCGAGAACAACACCGGCTCAACAACCAACCAAGCGATTCCTCCCGGCAACAGCCCCGGCATGACTAACCAGTCACTACCCTCGTCGGGTAGCAGCCCAACGACGAGCGGTACCAATCAAAATAGCACCTCGTCGGGTGGAATGATGCCCAATTCGTCGTCTTCCAACATGGGTTCTACCAACCCCAGCGGGGCCAATCCGGGCATGACCACGCCCCAGAGTGGCACGGTAACGACCCCAACGGGCAATAACAACGCGAGTGCTAACCGCAATAATCCCGCTCGCCAGTCGGACGCGATGGATAATAATTCCGTAAATGCTGGTGAAAATACCGGTGTGGCGACCGATACTACCGGGAAGGTTTCCAGCACGTTGACGCCCGCCCCCGCCGCCAGCAATGTACAGGAAGCGCAACGCAACGCCACGCAACCGGGCAATGCCAACCAGCGCGCGCCCGAACGAATGAGCATGGACGGCGAACGCAACGCGGCCACCGACGCAAAACCGGCTTCGGGGCAATCGCCAACGATGGCTCCCAGTGAGCGGGAACGCACGGGTCGCAACCGCACCACCCCGGCGGGGATGGAGCAGCAGCAAGCAGCGCAGCAAATGAATACACCGACGAGCATGAATACCCCGCAGACTCCGATTGAGCGGCTCACCCAACAGTTGGATGCCATCGATCAGGAACTGGAGAAAAAAACCTCCGCCCGCCGCCGGGCCACGCTGGTGAAACAACGAAAAAACCTGATGCTGGCCCTGGGCAAAGCCAAAGCCGCCCAATTGCCCGTTCCGGAATAAAGCAAAACTTGATAAGTTATGAAACACGAAAAAGCCTCTGGAATAACTTCCGGGGGCTTTTTTCGTTAGAAACTGTACCTTCATGCCATGAATTACATCGAATTGTACCTCGCTGTCGAGCCGGACTTTGCCGATATTCTTGTCGCCGAACTGGCCCAAATCGGCTTTGAATCATTCACGGAAGAACCGGATGGCATTCGGGCCTACATTCCCGAACCCGAATTTGACGACGCCTTGCTGGCCCAACTCCTCACCCGCTACGCCGAACTCACCACCCTGCGCTACCAAACCACGCGCATCGAGGCCCAGAACTGGAACGAAACCTGGGAGCAGTCCTACGAAGCCATCAACGTGGCCGACCGTTGCCTGGTGCGGGCGAGTTTTCACCCCCCCGCCGGGCAAGAGTTTGAGGTTGACATCGTTATTAATCCGAAAATGTCGTTCGGAACCGGCCACCACGAAACCACCGCGCTGATGCTCGAACACCAGCTGGACCTGGATCTAGCGGGCAAACGCGTTCTCGACGTAGGCAGCGGTACCGGAATCCTGGCGATCATGGCCGCCAAACGCGGGGCAAGCCTGGTGCGGGCTTTTGACATCGAGGAATGGGCGGCCACCAACGCGCTCGAAAACGTAGCCCTCAATGACTGCGCCCAGGTTGTGAGTATTCGCCAGGGAACCCTCGAAACCGAGCCGCCAGCGGAGTACGATTTGGTTTTGGCCAACATCAACCGGAATATTCTGTTGGCCGACATGGCCGGGTACGCCCGGTTTCTGGCACCCGGCGGGCAGTTGCTGGTCAGTGGTTTTTACGAAACGGATTTACCCGATATCACCCAGGCCGCCATCGTAGCCGGACTGAGGCCCGGTTTGGTCAAAACCAAAAATGGCTGGGTCGCGGCAAGGTTTGAGAAGTAATTGAATGGATGAACTGATGTCACGCAAGCAGGCAGACACCCGTCATTGCGAGAAAGGAGCGAAGCGACTGCCGAAGCGGGCCAAAATAATTGGTGAGCCAACTTTTCTGGTTTGGTCTTCGGCGGCAGATTGCTTCCGTCGTTCGTACCTCACTCCTCGCAATGACGGGTAAGGGCTTTTTTTTAACATCAGTAAATTAGTATGAACGAAGAGAAGAACCGAAATCAGAATGCCTTGATAACCACCCCCATGCTTTTTCGCCTGATCCCCGTATTATTTTTTCTCACCGTTTCCTTAGCCCAGGCGCAGATTCCGCGCCTGTCGGATAAACCCGAGCAGTTCATCGCCGACGTGCAAACGGCGCTCACCACCACGCGCAACCAAGCCGCCATCCAGATTGGCACCGACCTGGCTACCCACTGGAACGGCGGGCGCTTCAACTCCGCACAACAGGCGCAGGTCATCGGGGTGTCGCGGGCTTTGGCCGGAAAAGGCTACCGCACGGCCCCGCATTTTGTGCAGTGGTTCGAAACCCTCAACCGGGCCGTGGAACAGAATCTACTGCTCGACGAGTACCTGACCACTAGTCAGAAATTCCTGACCAGCACCGACGCCAAAACCGGTCAGCGCTACCTCGAAACGGTACGCAATCTGCTGACTAACCGCCTGCTGTACACCTCGAACGTCAATAAATTGTACGCAACGGGCGGCACCGTTTCCTTCCGGTTCAGCGATCAGCCGGTGACGCCCGGCACCGCCCCGACGGACACCGCCCAGTCGGAAAAGCCTGCCGGAGGCGTCAAACTGGATGATGATGGCTGGGGTTTTGAAAAGGAAAAAGACAATGACGGTTGGGGCGATGCGCCATTGACCGGCGGGGGCATCGATTTCAGCGAACCCGCCCCGAGTCTCGCCGCTGGTGCCTTCCTCGATTTAGCGGGCGTGACGCTTTCGATGGTCACCGCCCACGATTCGCTCGTCGTCGCCAACGCCACGGCCACGATGGGGTTCAAGGAAGGCGTACTTCTGGGCAGTGCCGGTGAAGTGGCCTGGCCCGACAGCACGACGGGTGGTTTCGGTAAATCCGGCGCAACGCTGGCCTTGACCCGCTACCGCATCGAGGTTAAAAACCCCAAACTGAGCGCAAGCGAAGCCACATTAACCAAACCCGATTTACTGGCCGCCCCGGTCAAGGGCGCGTACGAGTTTCAAAGCAAAAAACGCACGCCCCGCGTTCCGTCGAGTTTCCCGCGCTTTGCCTCCACCGAAGCCAATGCGTCGTTCAAAAATCTGGGCGACGACCTGGAATACCGGGGCGGCGTGGCCTTTATCGGGCCGAAGGTGTACGCTGTGGCGGGCGGGCGGCAACCGGCGACGTTCACCGTCAAAAAAAGCGGAAAAGTGGCCTTCATCACCCGCGCCAACCGCTTCGACTGGAGCGATTCACTACTCACCTCGCCCAACGCCAGCCTGACAGCCTACCTCAGCACCGGCGACACGCTCACCCACCCGGCCCTTCGCCTGCGCTACAATCGCACCAAACAGGAACTGCACACCAACCGGCTCAACAAAGGCGGTTACCGCACGGCACCGTTTTCGGACAGCTACCACGCCATATTCATCAACGCCGACGCGCTCAACTGGTCGCTCGGCAGTCAGCGCGTTGATTTTTATACGGTCAGCGCCAAAAACGAAATACCCGTCCGCCTCGAATCCTACGACTTTTTCGACCGGAGACGATATTCCGCGCTGAGCGGTAGCTACGGTTTTCACCCGCTCACCGCACTGGCGGCGTATTTTCGGGAGCGCGGTGGTCGGCAGGAAGCCGTCGTGAGCGACTTGGGGCCTTTTTTCAAACGCACCGACGCCAACCTGCGCGAAGCGATGATGGAGATGGTGCAGCAGGGCTATCTGGCCTACGAACCCGTCACCGACGTGATTAAGTTTAGCAAAAAAGGGCGGCATTACGTGCAGGCGTTTGCCGGAAAAGAAGACTACGACACCTTCGTGATTCTCTCGAAATATGGTAGTTCGACCAAAGACAGCCTCACCAACGTCAGCCTCAATCTGGCCGACAATCAACTGACGATTCGGGGTGCGGAGCGGTTTCAGGTTAGTGATTCCCTCAAAATATTCATGACCCCCAGCGACAAACAGGTCGTAATGGGTAAAAACCGGGATTTCACGTTCAACGGGGAAATGAAACTCGATAATTACCGCTTTGCCGGTCGAAATCTGGCCTTCAACTACGATAAGTTTTTCGTCAAACTCGACAAAGTCGACTCGGTGAAGTTCGTGCCACAACTAACTAAAGGCAAGCAAAATGCACCCGAAATCGGGGGCGATTTGCAGTACGCCGGTGGGGGCACCGTGTACCTGGGCAAGGCCGGGAATAAGTCGGGTAAAGCCAGCAACATTCCGCGTTTGGTGGTGCCGGGTGGGGCCAAAATTTACTTCGATCAGCCCGACCGGGAAGGCGGCGTGTACACCCGCAAGATTTATTTCCAGATTCCTAATCTCGATTACGACAGCCTGACCAGCCGCGACATTCGTTTTGAAGGGACGTTTTATTCCGACGGTATTTTTCCGCCTTTCAAAGCAACCCTCATCAGCAGGCCCGACAACACGCTGGGCTTCGTGCAAAAAGGCGGCAGCTACCCGGTTTTTGGCGGAAAAGCCACGCTCAAACTGACCGGCCCGCTCGAAATGGACCGGCGTGGCCTCCACGCCAACGGCGAACTGGCGGTCAACGGTGCGGTGTTGCCATCGAAAAATCTGCGGTTTTACCCCGACTCGGTCGTGGCCACTGGCACGGGCGGTAGCTTCGTGGCGGGGGGCAAGACGAACCTGCCCGCCGCCACATTCAAAAATTACGAAGCGCATTGGTCGCCCAAAGGCGACAGCCTGCGGCTGGCGAGCCAGACCGGTACCTTCGATTTTTACGCCGGAACCACCAAACTCAGCGGTAGCCTGTTGTTGCGCGCCGCCGGGCTGTTTGGCGAGGGCATCGTGCAACGCAAGGATGCGATTACGAAATCGGAGAAATTTAAGTTTACCAAAGATGCATTCAGCGCCGAAAATGCGCTCGTGCAACTGGGTACCAACGTGGCGACCGGCGGCAAAACCGTGCTCCTGGGCCGGAACATGGACGTAAATCTCAACGTTGCCACGGGCAATGCCGTGTTGCAACTGCCGAAAACCGGCGGCTTCGTTTCTGATTCGGCGGGCCTCGAATTCCCCTATTCCGCCTACCGCACCACCATCACCCGCGCCGACTGGAACGTAGCCGCCAAGACGATTTTGATGAAAGGCGATGTGAAAACCTCCGAATTCATTTCGACCGCCCCCGACCAGTTGGGGCTGCGCTTCAACGCCGCCGAGGCGCTCTACGAAATGGAGAAAATGACGCTCACGCTCCGAAACGTGCCCTTCATTCAGTCGGGCGACGCGAAGATTTTCCCGAATAAGGGCCTCCTCGTCGTGAAGCAGGATGCGGCGATTCAA
Source organism: Cytophagaceae bacterium (assembly GCA_026785975.1). Taxonomy (GTDB): domain Bacteria; phylum Bacteroidota; class Bacteroidia; order Cytophagales; family Spirosomataceae; genus JAJAZB01. Next base: position 14,072 of record JAJAZB010000446.1, read on the forward strand.
CCCCTGACCAAAGCCCGAATCGTGCTCGACACGCTCAACGGCTACCACACGCTGGGCGATGGCAACGTGCGGATTATTTCCCGCAAGCAATTTGAAGGCGGGGCCACTTACCTGCTCGCCCGCGCCAAAGGCGACACGACGCGTTTGAAAATGGGCAATTTTGAGTTCGTGGAAAGTACGCCGGAGGTACTCGCTTCCGCCGCCCGCAACAAGCGCGCCTCGGCCCGCAACCCCCAACCGGGCGGGCTGATGACGACCGCCGCCGCCAGTATTTCCGAGACCGACAAGTTTTACCTCACGCCACGCATCCGCTACCGGGGCGACGTGGTGATGCGCTCGCCGGAGCCGAAACTGCGCTTCGACGGAGCCGTGCAATTGGATTTGAAAAGCCGCCCCGACCAGGCCGCGTGGATTCCGTTCAGCAATGCCAATTCCGACAACGTGAACATCCGCGTGGACGACAAACTGCGCGGCGACGGGCAGCAACTTTACGCCGGGCTGCACTTCAGGGGGACGTCGAGCGGGATGTACACCACGTTTGTTTCCCCGAAAGAAACCCCCGCCGATCCCGATATTTTTCTGGCCACCGGCCCGTTGACCGACATCCCCAAAACGAGTCAGTTGGTCGTAGCACCGGCGGGCGGCGCTGAGGGCGAAATGCCCGAAGGCAACCGGTTTATGCTGGACGACGCCAAAAAAACCGTGAACCTGCAAGGGCGGTTCAGCCTCTTCCAACCCGCCAACTACGTGCAGGCTGCGGGCCTGGCGCGCATTCATCCCGACAGCGCCAAGTATCAGTTCAACACGATATTGGCGCTGGATTTCCCGCTACCCGTTACGGTGTTGACCGCGATGGGCGACAAACTGGTGCAAACCAACCTGGACGAGAAAAACACCGACCCCGCCGAACCCGACGCGGATCG
>JAJAZB010000447.1 GCA_026785975.1 Cytophagaceae bacterium
CTGCGCGGCTGGCTCAAGACCGACGCCAACGGACGCTACGAAATCAACACGATAAAACCCGCGCCCTACCCCGGAGGCACCGAACCGGCGCACATTCACGCGATGGTGAAAGCGCCCAACCAAACCGAAGCATACTGGCTCCACGATTTTCTTTTCAAAGGCGACCCTTTTCTGACGGACACGTACTGGTACCACGCGGAGATGGTCAGCGGGAATTTGCGCTACGAAGGGATTACCCTGAAAGCTGGCTCAGGAAGTGTTCTACAAGGCACCCGCAACATCGTACTGCACCCGCACTACGATCGGGATGGGCAAAATTCGGGCTTGCTCGTTGGTGAAAACTGCCCCGCATTCGATCCTACGCACGTTTGGGGACCGGACAAGGGCAGCCGCACCTGCCCCATGTGCAAGTACGGTGCGCGCACCGGCGGCGTGATGGCCTGGCTCGGCGACGACGATTGGGCCAACGCGGGTAAACTGGCTCTGTTCTTAGAAAAGGAAATACAGCAACGTGGTTCGCAACGGTTCAAGGGCTTCCTCATTTACACGAATCCCAAAAATCGTCCGAAGGCAGACGTGGAAAAACAACTTCAGGCGTTTGCCGAGCAATACCACCTACGCGAAGTCTCCGTTGTGCATGTACCCTCGGTGGATGACAAAAAAACAAGCTTCCTCTACAGCATAAATCCGCGTTCAGAAAACACCATTATGGTTTATCATCGCCGCCGGGTGGCGGAGAAGTTCGTCAACTTTAGTGCGACTGAAGCGAATTTGCAGCGAATACTGGCGGTGGTCAACAAGACTATGCAGTGAGTTTATTTGTACTCAAACACCGACACGCTGCCGTTTTCGTACTCGGCCCGCACCGGGTAGCCGGTCGTGAGGTCGTAGTCGTAGCGGACGCTACCCTCCGAAGTCGGGCCTCCGTTCGGACTTAAAAATTCAGATTTTGTTCGAACGACGTTGTTGGGGCTGCGAAAAAACGCAATGTACGAACCTAAATAAACGGGCTGGAACGGGTTGAGCCGGGCATCGTACTGGTAGGTGTCGCGGTTAGTGAGCCTACCGTCGGCGGCGAAGGTTTCGATTTTGACCATATTACCCCGGCTGTCGTAGTCGTAGGTGACGTAATTGCCCTTCACGCCGGTAGGAGCGGTGGAACTTCGACGAACGAGCCGCCCGCTGCCATCATACTCGTGAGTCCATCGGTTAGTAAGACTCCCATTTTCCTGTTGGTGCAGCGTTTGAGCAACTTGCCCCGCTGCGTTGTACTCAAACGTTTGGACGAATTTCATAGCCGGGCCTTCGCAGGCTGCGCAACTCAAGTGGCCCAGCGTTGACGTTTCAATTTTGGCCAATTGCCCTTGTTCGTCGTAGAAGTAGCGTATTTCGTCGGGCGTTTTTCGGCTGGGCGAGTAGCTTTTTTGTAAAAGCGCTTTGCCATCCGGTCGGTACTGAAATTCGTTCTGCAATCGTCCGTCTTCTGATTTAATCCGTTGCAGACGCAGTTCGCTATTCGTGGGAATGGCAGGCTCATTTTTTTTACACGCGCTGACAATCAGTAGCAGTAAAATGTAGTAGGTGGCTTTCATCCGTGCAGGGTGCTTAAGTTCACGACAAGGACACCAAAAAACTTAAAACGGTTGAAAGCTACGTGCAATTTTTACAAAAAAATGGCCCTCGTGAAAGTGAGGGCCATTTTTTTGTAAAAACTTTTGAACATTAATTCCGGCGATCCCGGCGGTTTTCTTTGCGGTCGCGTACATTTTCGTGGCGATCTTTTACGTCTTCCTTGCGGTCGCGTACGTCTTCGCGCTGATCCCGAACATCCTCCTTAAGATCCCGTACGCCGCCGACGTGTTTGGCGTCGCGCACGTCCTCGCGGTGATCCCGACGGTCTTCACGACGGTCAGCCACGTCTTCGCGGCGATCTTTAACGTTTTCTTTCTGGTCGCGTACGTCCTCGCGCTGATCCCGGACTTCCTTACGAACGGCCCGTTTGCGCGGCGTTTGTGCCTGAGTTTCGGGTACTAAACCAACAACGAACAAAGCGGCAATAGCGACAGAGCAAATTAACTTTTTCATGGTGCTGAATAAGTGATGTGAAACTGATGGATTCAGGCTTTAGAAGATTGGTGCGGGATAAAGGTTTAAAAGCACCCGTTTAAGATTTTGCTCTGGTGTTTTTGTTATCCCATTTTTGTCATCCTGAGGAACGAAGGATGACAAACGGGTTGTAAACTAAAAACCCTTCGCAATTGGTATTGCAAAGGGTTTTTAAAAGCTGTTTGAGAACAATTACTCGGCAAATGCTTCCATCTGCGTGTACTCTTCGATAGGTAGACAAGCGCAAACCAGGTTGCGGTCACCGTAGGCCGAGTCAATCCGACTGACGGTTGGCCAAAATTTATTGGCTTTGACGTAAGGCAGCGGAAAAACGGCCTTCTCGCGGCTGTAACCGTGTTTCCAGTCTTCGGCCAGCGCCACGGCCTGCGTGTGTGGAGCGTTCTTGAGCACGTTGTCCACTTTGTCGGCGTGGCTTTCTTCAACGTCCCGGATTTCATTCCGAATGGAAATCATGGCCTCGCAAAAACGATCCAGTTCCGCCTTCGATTCGCTCTCGGTCGGCTCGACCATCAACGTACCCGCCACCGGAAACGACAGCGTCGGGGCGTGAAATCCGTAGTCCATCAAACGCTTGGCAATGTCTTCCGCCTCGACGCCCGCGCTCAACTTGAAAGGCCGACAATCGAGAATCATCTCGTGCGCCGCCCGGCCTTTCGACCCGGTGTACAGCACCGGGTAGTGATTCTCCAACCGGGCCTTGATGTAATTGGCGTTCAAAATCGCCGTTTCCGTGGCGTGGGTCAATCCTTCGCCGCCCATCATGGCGATGTACGCGTACGAAATCGTCAGGATGCTGGCCGACCCCCAGGGCGCCGCCGAGACGGCCCCCCCCGCCGCCCCGTCGGCCCGACCCGAAGGGGGAGCCAAAAACTGTGGCAGCAACGAGGCGGGGGGGGCTTCGGGAGTTTTGGGCAAAAACGGCGCTAAATGCGCCACCACGCCAATTGGTCCCATGCCGGGTCCGCCGCCGCCGTGAGGAATGCAGAAGGTTTTATGCAAATTAAGATGGCACACGTCGGCCCCAATCGCGGCGGGTGAAGTCAGCCCGACCTGGGCGTTCATGTTGGCTCCATCCATGTACACCTGCCCGCCGTGCTGATGAATCAGGGCGCAAATTTCCTTGATCGACTCTTCAAAAACGCCGTGCGTCGAGGGGTATGTCACCATCAGACAGGCCAGTGAATCGCTGTATTGCTCGGCTTTGGCTTGCAGGTCGGCTACGTCGATGTTGCCGTTTTCGTCGGTTTTCGTCACCACGACTTTCATGCCCGCCATCACCGCCGAGGCCGGATTGGTACCGTGGGCGGAGGCCGGAATCAACGCTACGTTGCGGTGCGTTTCTCCACGTGAGGCGTGGTAGGCCCGAATCACCATCAGCCCCGCGTATTCGCCCTGCGCACCCGAGTTGGGTTGGAGCGACATCGCCGCAAAACCGGTGATTTCGCAAAGCCAGGTGCTCAATTCCTCGAAGAGTTGCTGATAACCAGCGGCTTGGTCGAGCGGCGCGAACGGGTGCATTTTACCAAACTCGGGCCAGGTCACCGGGATCATTTCCGTTGTGGCGTTGAGTTTCATGGTACAACTTCCCAGCGCAATCATCGAATGCACCAGCGACAAGTCCTTGTTTTCCAATCCCTTCAGGTAGCGCAACATTTCATGCTCGCTGTGATGCGTGTTGAAAACGGGATGCGTCAGGTAGGCGGATTGGCGGGTCAGGTTTTCGCCCAGCGTCCAGGAGAGGGTATTTTCCAACTCGTTCAGATCGACGGATTTACCAGCTATTTCTGCAAAAATGCCGACTAACTGCCCGACGTCGGCCAACGTTTTAACTTCGTCGAACGAAATCCCAATTGTTTGATCATCGAAATAACGCAGATTGATCTCGGCGGCTTCAGCGGCTTGCCGGATGGCTTCTTCCTGGTCGCCTACGTTGATATGAAGTGTATCGAAAAAATCGGGATTGAGTACGGCAAAACCCAGGGCCTCCAGCCCGACGGCGGTCAATTTCGTCAGCGCGTGAGTACGTTCGGCAATCGCCTTCAATCCTTCCGGGCCGTGGTACACCGCGTAAGCCGCCGCCATCACCGCCAACAGTACCTGAGCCGTACAAATGTTGGACGTCGCTTTCTCCCGACGAATGTGTTGCTCGCGGGTTTGAAGTGCCATCCGCAGGGCGCGATTGCCCTGATTGTCGATTGATACGCCGATAATCCGGCCCGGCAACTGGCGTTTGAATTCATCTTTGGTCGCAAAAAACGCCGCGTGTGGCCCGCCGTAGCCCATCGGTACGCCGAAGCGTTGCGCCGAACCCACCACGATGTCCGCCCCCATTTCGCCGGGGGGCGTCAGTAGCGTCAGCGCGAGCAGGTCGGCGGCCACGACTACTTTGAGGCCAAGTTCGTGAGCGCTCGCGATCCAGTCGGAATAGTCGAAAACGGCTCCGTTCGTGGCGGGGTATTGCAGCAAGGCACCAAACAGATCTTGTTGGGTCAAATCCACCGTGCGGTGGTCGGCTACCAAGACCTTTACGCCCAGGGGCGCGGCGCGGGTTTTGAGGACGTTGATCGTTTGGGGATGGCACAAGTCCGACACGAAAAACGTGTCGGCGCTGGCTTTAGCACCTTTTTTGAGGGCGTGAAATAAATGCAGGGCTTCGGCGGCGGCAGTGGCTTCATCGAGCAGCGAGGCATTAGCGATTTCCATGCCGGTCAGTTCCATGACCATCGTCTGGAAATTGAGCAGCATTTCCAGACGCCCCTGCGCGATTTCGGCCTGGTAGGGCGTGTAGGCGGTGTACCAACCGGGGTTTTCCAGAATGTTTCTGAGAATCACCGTCGGCGTGTGCGTGTCATAGTAACCGGTGCCGATGTAGCTTTTAAAGACTTTATTTTGGGAAGCCAGTTTCTTGAAATCATGCAAAAACTGCACTTCGCTTTTCGGCTCGGGTAAGTTCAATGCGCGCGGCAGACGAATGGCCGCCGGAACGGTCTGGTCAATTAATTGGGCAACCGATTCTGCGCCGATGGCCTTCAGCATGGCCTGCCGGTCGATTTCATCGGCGTTGTTGTGACGTACTTCAAATTTCTCCTGAAAGCGAAGGGCTTTTTGCATGAACGTTTGCGCGAAGTGTAGGGAAAAGAAAATACAAATTTAGAATGAAAACTGTCGGCGCGGGTGCTTGGTTCAGCGGGTGTAGGACAAGTTTAGGGAAAAGCCACGGCCAGCACCGGTAGCACTTTGGTAGTCGTGGATTTTTATAAGTGGTCGGACGACGAAAAAGTCGTCCGACCACGCTTCCCGGCGTAGAGTTTTTCAATCGACGTGAATGAACTTATCCTACACTCGTTCAGACGCCAGAAAATAAAACCCCGCAAGAGTGTTCAGTCCTCTTGCGGGGTTTATTGATTGTTTTTTACCAACTGTTATTTCGCCACTCGTGCGTACCGTTTCACCACCGCCGCAATCTCGGGAAGCAGGTCGGGATTTTGCTCGATGCCGTTGCCCACTACCACCACGTCGGCACCTGCTTCGAGCGCATCGGCCGCTTTGCGGGCGGAATTGATGCCCCCACCCACGATAATGGGCGTTTCGACCGACTGCCGCACCGCCGCAATCAGTTCGGGGGGAACGGGGAATTGCGCACCACTGCCCGAGTCGAGATACATCAGCCGCAAACCGAGCATTTCGCCCGCCATCGCGGTGCAGGCCGCTACGCCGGGTTTGTCGCGGGGTAGTGGCGTGGTGTTGGAAATGTAGGAAACCGTGGTGGGGCGTCCGGCGTCGACGAGCAGGTAACCCGTTGGGAGAATTTCCAGACCACTGCGACGCAGAATCGGTGCGGCCACCACGTGCTGACCAATCAGAAATTCAGGATTCCGACCTGAAATAAGCGACAAAAACAAAATAGCGTCGGCGGAGGACTCGATGTGCAGGTTGCTACCCGGAAACAGAATCACCGGAATGCGCGTATGGCGGCGAATCCCGGCGATCATCTCGCCCAGTACGTGGCTGGTAATCAAGCTACCACCCACCAAAAAATAATCCACGCCGTGCGTCACCGCCTGCCGCAACATCGCCGGAAAAACGTCGAAGCTGATTTTATCGGGGTCGAGTAGCACGGCAAAAGCCCGGCGACTTTCGGCGCGGAGGGTAAGTAAACTATCGAGTACGCGAGGGGGCATTGGTACGCTGGGTAAACTGATCAATCACACCGGAAAACCGCTCCCGGACCATGCCAATCAAAAACGTGGCCACGGCCCCTTTCGCCGCCGTCCAGAGGGGTGAAGGGGAGGCGCTTTCGCGATCAGAATTGGTATCGGGGTTATCTTCAGTCGTTTCCTCTTCCTCCGGGGAAAGTATCCGGTAGGCGATGTAGGCAGCCAAAGCCACCCCGGCCGCGATGAGCAGCGCATTGCGCAAACCATCCGATTCGCTTTGCTCGTCGGTGGTTTTTCCTGCCCGACCTGCCCCTTTTTGAAACGAAGATTTTTTCAATTCAATGGCCATAATGAATCGCAGTTGAGTGCTTGTTGACGAACAAAGGTAACAACGGATAGATACCTAAACCGACACCAAACTAAAAATACAAGAATCGCACCACAGCCCGTGCGTCACCGAATTTAGCCAAACAAGGGGCATTCGGAGGCTCGAATTTTCAGCGCCGGATGGGTTTTGTACCCGTTACTCCTCACCCAGACTTCGCGTTGGATTGATGAGATGACCAAAAAACAGGGCGTTCAAAAATAGTTTGTTCGTGCCGTACCAGAACGCCCGGAAATTGGGATTGTCCGTCATCACGATCACTTTGCCCGCCCCAAAATTCGTCACGACCGCCGCCGGAGTGCTCCGAAGCAGGCGCTCGTTGCGCGGCGAGATGTAGCCACTCAGCAAGGGGCGATCGGTGTATTGCAGCGGCGCGGCGTAGGGGTCTTTAAGTTTTTCGAGAAAAACCGTGTTGTCCCGGAAAACGGGCAACGCCGCCTCCCGGTAGCCGTAGCCCAGCGGGTGTGTGATGTCGAGGGTCGTCTGGAAAATCGCCCCGCCAATCTGCTGAGCACCCCGGTATCGTTCGGAGGACGCATACGGTTTAGTACTAGCGGTATCCGCCGGAATCCGTTTAATTTTCGCGGCGGTCAGCCCTTTTTCGCTGACCCAATTGAGCGCACTGCCCAACGCCACCAACACGCCACCGCTTTGCACCCAACGCCGGATCTTGTCTTCGCTGAGCTGATCGTAGCGCCCGGCGGGCAGAATCAGCACGTTGTACTTGTCGATTGCGGCCGTATTGACCGTCGCAATGTCGGTCATGGACAGGGGCAACGATACGCGGGTATCGAGTAAATGCCAGATTTCGCCCGCGTCGGTGGCCTCGATTCCCGGCCCGGCCAGCATCAGCGGGCGGGGCTGACGCAAGCTGCTAAACTGACTGGAGCCGAGGTCGATTCCGTTGGGAGTCAGCCCGGTTTTTACTGCGTAAAAATCAACGCCGTTGCTGTCGGCCAGGGTTTGCAAAAGCGTTTCCAGGCCATTTGGATTATTGATGCTCAACGAAATTTCAATGGCTCCGTACGTAAACGCCCGTTGGGTGCCATCGGCCAAAACTGCTGTGAAGGGCACTGAAGCCACTTTGAGTTTGTACCCCCGGCGCATGAGTTCACTAACGGCGCGGGGCGCAAAATAGCCGTCCCAGTCGAAGGCGTACGCCACGGTACTGCGGCCCACTACGCGACCTTTGGGAAAGCCGTCGTCCGTCAGTTTTTCGCCCGTTGCTACGGTGGTGCGACTCTCGGCGTAGGGCACGTTGAAACACAGCGGCATGGTCCAGGCGGAGATGTCGTAAAACAGGCTGTCCTCGAAGGTTGTCCGTTTTTCAAACATACTTTTGATGAGCCGGTGCTGGGGCTGGCTCATCGGCACGACGAAGGATTCGCCTTTTTTGAAAACTTTACTCTCCACGGTCGCATCGTTGGCGAGGCGGTACACGTCGATCTCGTTGCGGCGCAGAATATTCAGCATTTCCCACTGCCGGGCTTTGTCGGCGGTACCGCCAAACACGTAGGCTTTTGTCAGATCGGTCGAAGATTCCCGGTAAAAACTTCGTTGGAAATCCAGCAATTCACTCCGCATGGCTTTAGCCGCCCGCAGGGTCGAGAGCGACACGGTGAACTGATTGCGAATGGTAAACGGAAAAGTCACCACGCCGTTGGGACCCTCCTGCGCGTGGCCCCGCGAACTGGCCTGCTCAAACAAAATCCCGATGCAGCCATTGACGTCGGGGTAAGTGGAGCCTTTGCCGTAGTAAAAATCGTCGTAGCCCTCCTGGGTGAAGTACAGCGAGCCGAGTTTGTCGAGGGCTGCTGCGTGGTAGTCACCAATTTTGGCGGTCAGTTCCACGTTGCGCTTCGGCGTCAAGGGGTGAACGCGGCTTAGGATTCCGGGCTGGAAAAAGAAAGTCGCCCCCGTACCCATTTCGTGGTGGTCGGTCAAAATGTTTGGTTTCCACTCGTGAAATTTCCGCATCCGGGCCTGACTTTCGGGGTGCTGCTGGTAGAGATAATCCCGGTTGAGATCAAACCAGTAGTGATTGGTGCGGCCACCGGGCCAGGGTTCGTTGAATTCGCGGCTCAAGGGGTCCGTCACCAGGTGCTGCGAACGGTGCGTGTTGACCCAACTGCTGAAGCGGTTGGACCCGTCGGGATTGATGGTTGGGTCGAGCAAAATGATGGCTTCATCCAACAGCGAATCGACGGCTGGCCCCTGAGCAGCGGCTAGATAATACGCCGACAGCAGCGCGGCGTTGTTGCCACTGGGTTCGTTGCCGTGTACGGTGTAGCCCATCCAAACCACGACGGGCATAGTTTTTACATCCAGATTGGCTGACTGAGTCGGATTGGTTAGTTGGCGGTGCTGGGTTTTGAGGGTTTCGCGGTTTTGGATATTGCGCGGCGACGAAATCGTCAGCAGTAAGAGCGGGCGGTTTTCGTTGGTGCGACCGTATTCCTCGATTTCCACCCGATCGCTCACTTCGGCCAGTTTACGCATATAGCCCACGAGTTGGTCGTGGCCCACGTGCCAGTCGCCCACCTGGTAGCCCAGAAATTGTTGCGGCGTCGGAATCTGCGGATTGTAACTGACGCTGGCGGGCAGGTAGTACGAAGCAGGTACCTGGGCGCTCAACCGGATACCAACAAAAAAAGCCAACCAGGTGGCTTTTTTTAGCAAAGCGTATAAAACACTCATCTTGACTGGTTTAGGTGGGTAAATATTGACCGAAAAAAGGCGACAAATTTACGATCAGACTTGGTGAGGTCCGTCGAAGGGGTTTCAATGGGTCGTTCCAATGCTTACGATTACCGCCTGAGTTTCGCTTCAATGGTTTGCTGGGTGTGGGGTACCAGGCGCAAGCGTTCTTTGGGGATCAACCGGCCGGTATCCACACAGACGCCATACGTACCATTTTTGATGCGAACGAGGGCGTTCTCCAACTGAGTCGCGTATTTCTGCAAACGAGCGGCCAACTGGCTGAGGTTTTAGCGTTCGCTGGTGTCGGCACCGTCTTCGAGCAACTTCGTATTGCCCGAGGTATTATCGGTGCCACTGTCGTTTTTCTTGCTGAGTGTTTCGCGAATGTACTTGAGTTCGTTGCGGGTGCCCGTCAGTTTTTGGGTAATCAAACCTTCAAACTCCCTCAGATCATTTTCCGGGTGGCGAGTTCTCTCTTCTGTCTGGTTCATGTTGTGGAATTTTTTAAGAAGTTTAACGAGGAAATCAACAGAAGGTTAGGTTAGTTAAAAACAAAGTTACGCAGTGTCTGATTATTATCAATTGCGCTCAAAAATTTAAACATTGCCTCCAGAGTGGCTTTGGCAAAATTTATTCGGCAAAAGTTCAATTTCCCCAAACACCAAACGGGCGTTTGTTCTGAATGCCATAGAATACGCGTTCAAAACTGAAAATGAGATTTTTCCGGGTAAAATTTTAACTTGTTTTTGTCGTTCCAAACCGACTAAGTTTGCGACCAATGCGCATACTTTCTTGCAAAAGAACTACTTTTTAACTAAATATTTCTACCATGAGCTACCTTGAACCAGCTCCAATCAAGGACAAGGAAAATCCGCTTGAATCGATGATGCAACGGTTTGACAAAGCCGTCAGCCTGCTGGGCATTAGCGAGGAAATGTATTATATTCTGAAAGTACCCCGTCAGCAGGTGATCGTTGGCCTGCCCGTCACGATGGACAACGGTTCATTGCGGGTCTTTGAAGGCTACCGGGTGGTTCACTCCAATATTCTTGGTCCGTCGAAAGGCGGCATTCGCTTCGATCCGGGCGTCAACCTCGACGAAGTACGGGCTTTGGCCGCCTGGATGACCTGGAAATGCGCCGTGGTCGATATTCCCTACGGCGGGGCCAAAGGCGGTGTTGCCTGTAACCCCCGCGAAATGTCGGCGGGCGAAATCGAGCGCCTGGTGCGGGCCTACACCGTGTCCATGCTCGACGTGTTTGGTCCTGACCGCGACATTCCCGCCCCCGACATGGGAACCGGCCCCCGCGAAATGGCCTGGCTCATGGACGAATATTCTAAAGCTAAAGGCATGACGGTCAACGGAGTTGTGACGGGCAAACCGCTCGTGTTGGGTGGTTCGTTGGGCCGCACCGAAGCCACGGGCCGGGGCGTGACCAGCGCGGCGCTGGCGGCGATGGACAAGCTCCGCCTCAACCCCTACCGCGCTACGGCGGCTATCCAGGGTTTTGGCAACGTGGGTTCGTACGCAGCGGCACTCATGCACGAGCGCGGCGTGAGTGTCGTGGCCATCAGCGACATCAGTGGGGGGTACCACAACGCCAACGGCATCGACATCGAAGCCGCCATGAAGTACCGCAACGCCCACGAAGGAACTTTAGAAGGCTTCCCGAATGCCGAGAAGATTACAAACGAAGAATTGCTTTCCCTGCCCGTCGACGTGCTGGTGCCCGCCGCTAAAGAGGACGTCATCACGGTCGATAACGCCGCCAGCATTCAGGCCAAACTCATCGTGGAAGGTGCCAACGGCCCGACCTCGGCCAGCGCCGACGACATCATCAACCAGAAAGGCATCGTGGTCGTACCCGACATTCTGGCCAACGCCGGGGGCGTAACGGTGAGTTATTTCGAGTGGGTACAAAACCGGATTGGCTACAAGTGGACCCTCGACCGCATCAACCGCCGCTCGGACCGGGCGATGAAAGACGCCTTCGACCGGGTGTACGCCGCCTCGCAACAGTACAAAGTATCCATGCGGATTGCGGCGTACATCGTGGCGATTCGGAAGGTAGCCGAAACGTACAAGTTTCGGGGTGGCTACTGAACCAGTTTCAGCGTTTTTAGGGTTAGCATTTGGGGCTGAGTGGTGGCCGGAAGTTGCGTCCTTTCCGGGGATTTTCGCCAATTATGCCAATGCATTTTAGAGTGCGTTGGCGTTTTTTTAACTTCC
>JAJAZB010000448.1 GCA_026785975.1 Cytophagaceae bacterium
CGAGACATTTTTAATTGTTGGTTTAGATTGCGCGTAGCCTTCCATGATTAGTTGTCAGTCCTTCACACCACCAAATTCAACGCCAGCACACACATCAACCCAACCACGGCGACGATGGTTTCCATGATCGACCAGGTCATGATCGTGTCTTTGATGCTGAGGCCGAAATACTCTTTGAACAACCAAAATCCGGCGTCGTTGACGTGCGAAAACATCAGGCTACCGGCCCCGATGGAAATCACCATCAATTCAATGTTGATGCTCGGATCAACGGCCAAAATGGGTTGCATAATGCCCCCAGCCATTAGGCCCGCTACCGTCGCCGAGCCGAGCGTAACCCGGATCGCCGAGGCAATCAGCCAGCCTAAAAACAAGGGCGACAAGGCCGAACCCTCGAAAGCCTCGGCAATGACATTGCCCACGCCCGAATCAATCAGGATTTGCTTGAACGCCCCGCCGCCCGCGATGATGAGCAAAATGCCCGCTACGGCCCCCACCGACTCATCCGACCACTTCATCATTTGCTTCATGGATTGGCCCCGCCGGAGGCCCAGCGCCCAAATCGCAAACAGCACCGCGATGAGCATGGCAACCGTGGCATCGCCAAAAAACCGCAGCAGAGGCAACGCAGATGAGGTTTTATCGATGAGCAACTCGCCCACCGTTGCCGCCGCCATGAGCAACACCGGCACCAGTGCCACCAACAAACTGATGCCGAAACCGGGCATTTCGGCTTCGGTGAAATCGCGGGATTCGAGCAAACCCTTGGGCGGATTGGCGATGCGCTTTCTGTGAAATTCCGGAAAAATCAAACCCGTCACGAGCATGGCGGGAATGGCCACGATGATACCGTAAATCAGGGTGCGGCCCATGTTGGCTTTAAACAGCGCCGCAATGGCCGTGGGGCCGGGGTGCGGCGGCAAATAGCCGTGCGTAATCGAGAGCGAGGAGGCCATCGCCAGCGCGAGGTAAATCAGCGGCAGGCCCGTTTCAAGAGCGGTCGTGAAGACGATGGGGACAAGCACCACGAAACCGGCGTTGTAAAACATGGCGATACCCACGGCAAAACCCGTTAGCACCATCGCCAGCTTGACCTGTTTCACCCCGAAAGCCTGCACCAGCCCCGTGGTGATGCGACGGGCGGCCCCGGTTTCGGTCAGGATTTTGCCTAAAATAACCCCAAACGCCAGAATGAACGCAATGGAACCGAGCGTGCTGCCCACGCCGCTCTGCACCGATTTCAGGACCGTTTCTAAAGCCATCCCCTGGGCAATGCCCACGAAGAGCGAAGTCAGGATAAGGGAGAGGAAGGCGTTGAGTTTGAAAACAATAATGAGCAGCAGTAGCAGGGCTACGCCCGCCGCGACAATCAGGAGGGTCATGGGTCAGTTGAGGTTAAGCGCTTAAAATTGGCTAAACTTCGGCAAAGAATCTTATTTGGAATTAATTTTTGCCAAAGTTCACGCCCAAAACCCACCTGTATGTCTTACTTCATTGGTGTCGATATGGGTACCACGGCCACCAAAGCCGTCGCCTTCGACGCATCGGGCCACGTGGTCGCGTATCAATCCAGGCATTACGAAATGGCGCACCCACAACCCGATTGGAGTGAACAAGACCCCAAGGTGCTTTTTGATGCGGTTCTTGAATCGCTGGTGGCCGTGCTGAATGAATTGGGCGAGGGCTGTGAATTGGTGGCGTTCAGTTCGGCTATGCACAGTTTGATGGCCGTCGATGAAAATGGCAAACCGCTGTCGAACCTACTGATTTGGGCGGATAATCGCGCGAATAGTTTGGCTGAAGCGTTGAAGGCCAGCGAAACAGGGCAGCAGATTTACCAGGCCTGCGGTACGCCCATTCACCCGATGACGCCGCTCTGCAAACTGATTTGGTGGCGGGAAAATGAGCCGGAATTGTTTGCCAAAGCCACCCGATTTGTGGGCCTGAAAGAGTACGTCTGGTTTCGGCTAACGGGCGAGTGGGTGATTGATTACTCGCTGGCGACAGCGACCGGTATGTTCGATTTGAAAAAACTGGCCTGGAACGAGTTGGCGCTCCAAACAGCAGGAATCTCGGCGGAGCGGTTGTCAAAGCCGGTTTCGCCGTACACGAAGCGGGCGTTGAATCGTGAAATCTTTAATTCTCAATTCTCAACCGCGCGGCGAACCGCTTTCAACCGCGCGGCGGACCGCGTTCAACTAATCATCGGCGCTTCCGACGGTTGCCTGGCCAATCTGGGTGCCGGGGCCATCGTACCGGGCCGTTTGGCCGTGACCATCGGCACGAGTGGAGCGGTGCGGGTAGCTTCGGCGGAGGGGTTTACCGACCCGGAAATGCGCACGTTTTGCTACCGGCTCGATGAAGAACTTTTTGTCATGGGGGGCGGTACCAACAGCGGTGGGGTGGTTTTTGAGTGGTGTTGCGAACAGTTTTTTCCCGGTAAAACCAGCGAAGAGGTTATTGCTCTGTCGGAGAAAATACCACCCGGAGCGGAAGGGTTACTGTTTCTGCCTTACCTGCTCGGCGAACGTGCGCCGATCTGGAATGCGGATGCAAAAGGCGGTTTCTTCGGCCTGACGCTTCAGCACACGCCCGTCCACATGGCCCGTGCCGTACTCGAAGGGATTTGTCTGCACACGTACTCGCTAGTAAAAATCCTGGAGGAGCGCCAGGAAATCCGGGAGATTTACGCCTCGGGCGGGTTCGCCAAAAGCGCTTTTTGGGTGCAACTGCTGGCCGACGTGTGCGGCAAACCGGTGTATTTGCCCGAAAGCATTCAGGCGGGGGCCTGGGGCGCGGTACTGCTGGGCATGAAAGCTACGGGACTGATTACTGATTTTCAGGAAAAACTAACGGGCCTACCCATCCACCAAATCTTCCAGCCGGACGAAAAAAAGACGCAAATCTACCAAACGCTGTTCGGCAAATTTGCGTCACTCTACGAGGCGACAAAAGGTTTGATGGTTTGATAAGGTTTGATGGATGGTTCTTCAAACCCTATCAAACCTCAAACCCGTCAAACCTTAAATTACGCTTCCTGCGGCGAGCAGAACTCTTCAAACACCATTTCGAGGTGTTGGGCGATGAGTTCAGCCGAGCGACCTTCAATGTGGTGACGCTCAACGAAGTGTACCAGTTCGCCATCCTTGAACAGGGCAATCGAGGGCGAAGACGCAGGATACGGCAGCGTGTATTCGCGGGCCTTCGCGGTGGCATCCATATCGACACCCGCAAAAACCGTCACGAGATGATCGGGCTTGAACTGCGATTGGGTTACTGCCCCTTTGGCGCCAGGACGCGCGGTGCGGGCCGAGCAGCCACAAACGGAGTTGAAAAAAAGTAACGTGGTGCCATCTTCGGCTTTCGCCATCGCATTTTCGACTTCTTCGGGGGTGCGGAGTTCGGTGAAACCGCCTTCCGCGATGTCTTGCCGCATCGGCGCAACGAGGTGTTCGGGGTACATGGACATATTTGTTTTTAGTTTAGTACAAGGTATTAAGTCTTGAGTACGAGGTGAATTACAAAGCAACTTGGTACTTAGTACCTCGTACCTGATACAATTTTACATAAATCCAAGTTCCAGTTTGGCGACTTCCGACATCATTTCCTGGGAGTACGGTGGCTCAAACGTAAGTTCGACCGACACGTCGGATACGCCCTCGATCTCCCGGATTTTCTGTTCGGCTTCGCCCGGAATCGTCCCCGCCGACGGGCAGGAAGGCGACGTGAGCGTCATCAAAACGTACACGTTGTTGACCGGAAAAATCTTAATGTCGTAAATCAAACCCAGCTCGTAAATATCCACCGGGATTTCGGGATCATAGACGCTTTTGATCGCCATGATTACCTTTTCTTTGAGTTCTTCTTCAGTCATGGAGGAGTACCAGGTCTTTGGTATTAAGTACCAAGTGATTTTTTTAGTTTGAATAGCATATTTTGAATTTCATGTAATTGGTTAATCAAACTCTCCAATTTATTGGAATCCAAATAATGTAGTTTTTCCGAAATGATCAATTGAGTTTCTACTTCAAATGCAGACCCGACTGCGTAACCCAGAAAACTATTAAACTCACCTTGTGAGTTCCTCCCGGCTCCTTCAGCGATGTTGCTGGCAACGGAAACAACAGCGCGATTAAGTTGAGAAATTAATCCAAATCGCTCTTTGTCAGGAAATTGAGCGGTCACCGCATAAACGGCAGCAGCAAATGCAATGGCCTTTTGCCAAACAGTCAATTCCCGAAAACGATTCATGACTTAATACTTTGTACCTGCGACTTCATACTTGTAAATGCAATAGCGTAATTTTTCATCTGACGAAGCATCGCCGCCAAACCGTTCGAGCGCGTCTGCGCCAAATGCTGCTGAAGGCCTACTTTTTCCAGCGCGTACACATCGGCGGCGGCAATTGCTTCGGGCGTTTGATTCGACAACGTCCGCACCAGAATATTGACCAGGCCCTTGACGATAATGGCATCTGAATCGGCCTCAAACACCAACTTGTCGTCCTGCAGGTAAGCGTGAAGCCATACCCGGCTTTGGCAACCTTTGATGATGTTCACTTCGTTTTTATATTGCTCATCGAGGGGCTTGAGTTTTTTGCCCAAGTCGATGATGTACTCGTATTTATCGGCCCAATCATCGAAGAGACCAAACTCTTCGATGATTTCGTCCTGAGTTTCGTTGATGGTCATATTACAATCGGCCCAGTGACCGCGACGTATGCCGAACGGCGACCACGTTAATTGTACCGTTCAGGTAAGTGTAAATAATTCGGTATCTCCCAGCAAATACTTCCCGCATAAACCGGATATCTTTTTCAGGAACCATACGTCCCATCTCCGGGAATTTCAGCAAAAGTTCAGTCTTTGTACTGACTTCAGTTGCCCAATCTTCAGCGAATACTTCTGATTCGTCGAGCAGTCGTCCGTAAATATCGAGCATCTCTTCTCTGGCTTCGTCGGTCCGAATCAATTGCGTTGCGCCTGCCATTTTTTTCGAAGTTGTCGCATTTCTTCCATGACTTGCTCGTGTGGAACGGTCTGGCCAAGCCGGATTTGTTCCAGCCCCCGTTCGATGCGCTTGACAAACAAGAGATGTTCGATGAGTTCATCAATCTGAAATTCCTCCGGCAACTGGTCGAGAATCGTACTGACTTCTTGCTTGGTCATGGAAATAATTGTTTACGCCATCATCCGCTGCACGCGTTTGATGCCCGCTACCAATTTATCAATTTCCTCCGTCGTATTGTACATGGCAAAACTGGCCCGGCACGTACCCAACAGTCCGAAGCGCTGCATCAGCGGCTGGGTGCAGTGGTGGCCCGTGCGGATGGCGATGCCCTGCTGGTCAAGAATGATGCCGATGTCCTGGTGGTGAATGCCATCGAGCACAAACGACACCACGGAAATTTTCTCCCGGGCCTGTCCGATGATGCGCAAGCCGTCAATCTCACTCAACGTTTCGGTGGCGTAAGCCAGCAACTGATTTTCGTAGGCGGCAATGGTGTCCTTGCCCAGCGCGGCGATGTAGTCGAGGGCCGCTTTGAGGGCCACCACGTCGGCAATGTTGGGCGTACCCGCTTCAAATTTGTAGGGCAGGTCGTTGTACGTCGTTTTTTCAAACGTGACTTCCTTAATCATCTCGCCACCGCCCATGTACGGAGGCATGGCGTCGAGCAGGGCTTTTTTGCCGTAAAGTACCCCGATGCCCGTCGGACCGTAGAGTTTATGGGCCGAGAAAACGTAAAAGTCGGCGTCCAAATCCTGCACGTCGATGTCGAGGTGACTGGTCGCCTGCGCCCCGTCGATGAGCACGACGGCACCCACCAGGTGGGCCTGTGCGATGATGTCTTTTACCGGGTTAATCGTGCCCAACGAGTTGGAAACGTGGTTGACCGCGACCAACTTCGTCTTTTCCGAAAGCAGATTTTCGTAGGCAGCTACATCCAACTCACCCGAATCGAGCACCGGAATGACCTTCAAAACGAGGCCCTTCTCTTCGCACAACATCTGCCAGGGGACAATGTTGGAGTGGTGTTCGAGGCCCGAAATGATGATTTCATCCCCCGCTTTCAGGAAGGCCCGTCCGTAGGTTTGGGCCACGAGATTGATGCCCATCGTGGTACCCGACGTGAAAATAATCTCCTCGGTTGAACTGGCCCCCAGAAAATCAGCGATGGCTTTCCGCGACGCTTCAAATTCGGCGGTGGCGCGTTCGGCCAGCGTGTGAATGCCCCGGTGAATGTTGGCGTTGTAGCCCCGATAATATTTAGTAATCGCCTCGATAACCGCGTTGGGTTTTTGGGTCGTGGCGGCGTTATCGAAATACACGAGCGGTCGGCCATTGATTTCCTGATGTAAAATCGGAAAATCGGCCCGGACGCGCTCAACGTTGAAATCTATCAATTGGGTCGTTACCATATCAATATCCAATTAAGCGGCTTTCATCAAAAATAACCAGATTTGTCCCCGACACAAACAATTCTTCAAGTTGCTGGAGGTGCTTGCGGAACGCATCAAACAGACGGCGGTTCTTTATATTTCCCATTTCGAGCAACAGCACTTTTGGCGGTGCGCCTTTCAAAAAAAAATAATCTAAGAAAATCGCTGTCTTTTGTGATAATGATTTGCTCCTGAACAGTGGCAATTTCAATGAGTGCTTTGTCTTTTAGTAAATGTTCGTTTTCAAAATACGTCGAGTGAATGGCATCGTAACCGCGTTGACCCAGAATTTCGGCCAGAAGCGGCGGTAATTGCGTATCAATCAAAAATCGCAACATTAGGCGATGGGAATGATACGTTTTGTTTTGGAAATCAGCGCGGCGTAGGTCAAACAAGCCTGAATATCAGCCTCTTCCAGATACGGATAGTCCGCCAGAATTTCCTGCTCAGTCATGCCCGACGCCAATAATTCCAGCAATTCAGTAACCGTAAAACGCATATCCCGAATGCAGGGACGACCGTTTCTGATTTCGGGATTACTCGTGATTCTGCTGAGTAAGTTTTCCATTCAAGTGAACGATTAATCCTCCGGTGAAAACCTGCGGGGCGACTCCGACTCTGAGGCGCTTAAATCTCCCCAATCTTCTCCACAATCAATCCTTCCAAATACTGCTTCATCGCCGGGATGCGCATTTTTTCGATGACATCCTGGGCAAACGCCTGCATGAGCAAGGCCCGGGCTTTGTCTTTGGGAATACCGCGCGACTGGAGGTAAAACATCGCTTCTTCGTTCAATTGCCCGGTAGTCGTTCCGTGGGAGCATTTGACGTCGTCGGCGTAAATTTCCAACTGCGGTTTGGTGTTCATCGACGCGTCGGGCGAGGCCAGCACGTTGCGACAACTCTGGTAGGCGTTGGTTTTCTGGGCGTCTTGTTTGACGAAGATTTTGCCGTTGAAAACCCCTGTCGATTTATCGTACAAAATTCCTTTGTACAACTCGCTCGACTCGCAGTTGGGTTGTGCGTGTACAACAAGCGTATGATTGTCAACGTGTTGGCGTTCGTTGGGCAGGTACAGCCCGTACATGTGGGCATCGCAGCGCTCGCCGTCAAGCACCAAATTGAGGTTGTTGCGGATAAACCCGCCGTTGATGCTCACCGTGACGCTGTAACTCTGGCTGGCGCGGCCGTGTTGAATGTGCGTCGTGCCGATGTGGTAGGCTTTGTCGCTCTCGTCCTGAACTTTGTAATACTCAAAATGCGCTTCTTCGCCCAAAATGACTTCGGTGACGATGTTGGTAAACGCCGCATTATTACCCAACGTTCGGAACGATTCAGCCACTTTTACATCGGCGCGATGACCCAGCACGATCAGATTCCGGGGTTGGGAAGCGACATTTTGCACACGGGCGTCGCTAATAAAACGCAGGATAACCGGCATCTCGACCATCGCGCCGTCGGGCACGTGAATGAACACGCCGTGCTGGGCAAAAGCCGTATTCAAGGCCGTGAAAGCATTGTCGGAATAGTCGGCGTATTTGGCAAAATGTTGCTCGATCAGTTCCGGAAACTGTTTGGCTGCCTGGGCGAAATTGAGAATAAGCAACTGGTTTTCCGGGGAAATAACCACAGAGAGTTCAGGCTGGAAAACCCCGTTGACAAAATACAGCACGTTGCCTTCGAGATTAGGAATTTGCAGCGCGTCGACATCGGCAGCGGTTACCTGGCCGGGGGCGTGAAAGTCGAATCCCTGATTGATTAAACCTTTTACGTTCGAATATTTCCATTCCTCGTGACGAATGGTCGGGAAACCCAATTTCTCAAACGTGAGCAGCGCTTCCTTTTTTCGTTGGAAAAACGGCGTTCGGCTCGCGCCATTCAGCCGGTCTTCGGTGGCCTGAAATTCAGCGATGAGTTGGGCCTTAAGGTCGGTGTTGAGAGTCATTTCTGAATGAATAATGAATAATGAACAATGATATTGGTCGGTTCATTATTCATTGTTAATTGTTAATTGTTCATTAGGCAACCGCGTCAACCTCGGCCTTGATCCAATCATAGCCTTTTTCTTCCAGTTCCAGCGCTAATTCTTTCGTGCCGGACTTTACGATGCGCCCGTTGTAAAGTACGTGGACGTAATCGGGTACGATGTAATCCAGGAGGCGTTGGTAGTGCGTCACGACGATGGTGGCGTTGTCGGGGCGTCGGAGTTTATTGACGCCCTCGGCCACGATGCGTAGGGCGTCGATGTCGAGGCCCGAATCGGTTTCATCGAGAATAGCGAGTTTCGGTTCGAGCATCGCCATCTGAAAAATCTCGTTTCGCTTTTTTTCCCCACCCGAAAATCCTTCGTTGAGCGCCCGGCTCAACAGCGACTGGTCCATGTTGACGAAGGCCATTTTTTCCTTCATTCGTTTCAAAAACTGCACGGCATCGAGCGGCTCCTGACCCCGGTACTTGCGGATTTCGTTGATGGCAGTTTTCAGGAAGTTGACCGTACTGACACCGGGTATCTCGATGGGGTATTGAAAGGCCAGAAAAATGCCCTGGGCAGCGCGCTCTTCGGGCGCAAGTTCGAGTAAATCCTGACCCAGAAACTCCACACTACCGCTCAGAATTTCGTAGTCCTGGCGACCAGCCAACACGGAAGCTAATGTACTTTTGCCGGAACCATTCGGCCCCATAATGGCGTGAACCTCACCGGCTTTAACCTCCAGGTTGATTCCCTTCAATATCTGTTTTTCGCCAATGGCGGCCTGCAAATTTTCAATCTTCAGCATGATGACGATTCGGTTGCTTTGGTCGGGGTAGTTGAACGGGCAAAGGTAGCGAGGAAACCCATTATTATTTTTACTAACTCTAAACAAGGCACTTAGGTTCCCGTGCAGCGGGCTAAAAAATGGGCCTTCTGATCCCAATCGGTGGGAATTTCACTTTGGGGTTAGGGGCCTTTTTGACTAACTTGCAGGCCCACCAACAATTGAGAAGTCAGGCAGACGAGGGACGGCTTTCCCGGCGAATGACTCCTGACGACGGACGAATTTTATGCCCCAACCCTTCCTACAAGTTTCCTCGGAAGTTGGCACGTTGCGACGACTGCTGATCCATAGCCCCGACAGCGGACTCGGCAAGGTGGTGCCTTCCAAAGCACAGGACTGGCTTTTTGAAGACATCGTTCACCTCGATACCATGCGGCGCGACGAGTACGATTACTACGTCAAACTGCTGCTTTATTTTCTCGATCCCGACAAGGTGCGCGGTCGTATCGCCAGCCTCGACGCCGACGAAAGCCGCGATTTTTATAAACCCGGCCATCCGGCGTACTTCAATTCCGACTACGTCATCGAATTTCAGCGGTTGCTGGCCGACATTCTCGACGATGAGTTGACGCGTACCAAGCTGGTGGCCAGCATTTGCGCCATCGAACACGAGTGGTACAGCACCCAGGCGGAGTTGCTCGCGCTCAGCGCGATTGAATTGGCCAAAGCGCTCATTTCGGGGACGACGCCAACGGGTGAAATGCTGTTTTCACCCATTCCCAATCTGATTTTTACCCGCGATCTGGGCATCACCATCAACGGGTACCTGCTGCTCAACAAACCCGCCAAACCTGCCCGCACCCGCGAAGCCCTGCTGGCGCAGTACATCGTGTTTAACCACCCCTTGTTTGCCGACGTGCGCGACCGGGTGATCGAACTACCCGATAATGAACTGCATTTTTTGTTGCCCGAAAATGAAAAGGATTACAACCAAACGACCCTCGAAGGTGGCGACGTGATGATGGTGGCCCCCAATCACCTGCTGGTGGGCGTGAGCGAGCGCACGACGATTTACGCCGCTCAACTGCTAATCCAGATTCTGTTTGACAAGGGCATTGTCGATAAAATCACGGTCGTGAAAATCCCCCACAAGCGCGATTACATGCACATCGACACGGTTTTTACCCAGGCCAAACGCAACGTGTGGGTATTGTTGGGTTCGCTGGCCCGCCGCGATAATCAGAAGCGGGCCGAGCAGATCGACCCGACGATGGGCCGCCTGATTCCGCCCCGGGCCGATGAAGAAATGAAGCTGGTGCAGTTTCGCCGGGGCGAGGCCAAGCCGCGCGAAATCGAAAACCTGGAGGATTTGCTGACCGAAATCAGCGTGGAAGATTTGGGTTGTGCCCCCGATTCGGTGAAATTTGTGTACTCGGGCAACAATGAATTTCCGTACGGTGCCCGCGAACAATGGACGGATTCCTGTAATTTGCTGGCGTTAAAAGAAGGCGTCGTGATCGGGTACGACCGCAACGACAAAACGGCAGATGCCTTCCGGCAAGCGGGTTTTCAGGCCGTCCGGGCCGGGGAATTGCTCCGGCAATTTGAAGCCAACGAAGCCTCGCCCGATACCCTGACGGACACCCTGATTCTGCTGCCTTCCGCCGAACTCTCCCGGGCGCGCGGCGGCTCGCACTGCATGAGTATGCCGCTACTACGGGAAACCCTTTTTTGAATGCTGAACTTCAGATAATGCTGAATGCTGAATTATGAATGCTGAATGTAAAAAAGATAAAACAACGGATACAGGAATTTTTGCCTTTCTATTCAGCATTCATAATTCAGCATTCAGCATTATCTGAAGTTCAGCATTCATAATTCAGCATTCAAGAAGCCCATGCGTAGCCAAGCCACTTCCCACATTTTGATGATCCGGCCCGTGCGGTTCGGATTTAATGAACAAACCGCGTTGACCAACGCTTTCCAGGACATCAAACTGGCGGCCCAAACCAAAGACGTCGCCCAGAACGATGCCCTGCGCGAGTTCGATGAAATGGTGCGTCAACTCCGCGCGGTGGGCGTCGACGTGATCGTGGTGGACGACACCTCCGAACCCTACACGCCCGACTCTGTTTTTCCCAACAATTGGGTTTCTTTTCACAACAACGGCACGGTGATTCTGTACCCGATGCAGGCCGAAAACCGTCGTTTGGAACGCCGCCGGGATATTCTGGATCAGATTGAAGAGCATTTTTACATCAACCGCCTCGTCGATTTAACTGCGTTTGAGGACGAGGGGAAGTTTCTGGAAGGAACCGGTTCGATGGTGCTCGACCGCAAGTACAAGGTCGCTTACGCGTGTCTCTCGCCGCGCACCAGCGACGACGTACTCGATGCTTTTGCGTTGCAGATGAATTACGAAATCGTGAAGTTCAACGCCGTCGATGCCAAGGGCAAGGCGGTTTATCACACCAACGTGCTGATGTGTATCGGCGATTTATTTGCGGTGGTGTGCCTGGAGGCCATTCCCGATCCCGACGAAAAACTCATGGTGCGGAGTACCCTCGACATGAC
>JAJAZB010000449.1 GCA_026785975.1 Cytophagaceae bacterium
GAAGGAAAACTCTGCTCTCCCTCCCGTGCGACGGACCGCTCCCTCCTCCCTCCGCACTCCTTTCTTTAGCGAAATAGGCCAATTAGTCGGGGCTTCATCGACCGATTGGAGTTGGGGGGCGCTGTTGTTTGACATGGACAACGACGGACAGAAGGACATTTTTGTGGCGAATGGCATTCAGAAAAACCTCACCGATCAGGATTTCATCACCTTCTTCGGCGACGAACGCACGGTGCAGCGAATCGTGTCGAATAATTTCAATTACGAAGAATTTTTAAAGGAAATTCCGGGAGAACCTATTCCCAACTACGCGTTTCGCAACGAGGGCAATCTGCGTTTCAAAAACGTCGCTAAAGAATGGGGTCTGGGCGAGCCAAACCTTTCGAATGGGGCAGCTTACGGCGATCTGGACAACGACGGCGACCTCGACCTGGTTATCAACAATGTCAATGAACCCGTGTCGATTTACAAAAACCGGACAACTGAAAAACTCAAAAATCATTTTCTGCGCGTCCGTTTGAAGGGTACCCCGCTCAACCAGCTGGGCATCGGGGCGAAAGTGACCGTGTACCGGGACAGCGGGCAGATCTTTTTGCAGCAAATGCCCAACCGGGGTTTTCAATCGTCGAGTGACCACGTGCTGGTGTTTGGTCTCGGCCAAAACCCGCGCATCGACTCCCTGAAAATCCTCTGGCCCAACGACCGGTTGCAGGTATTGAACGGCGTGAAAGTGGATACTGAAGTGGTTCTCGACGTGAAGGCCGCCGACCGTAAATTTACCCCGGCTCAACCTTCTCAAACCCTTTCAAACCCTTTTAAACCGCGCGGCGGACCGTCTTCCAACCTCCTCACCTACCGTCACGTTGAAAACACCGATTTTGTCGATTACAACCGCGATCCACTGCTCAAGCAGATGTACTCGCGCGAAGGCCCGGCACTCGCGGTAGGCGACGTAAACGGCGACGGCCTCGACGACGTGTACCTGGGCGGCGCAGCCAATCAGCCGAAGAGTCTGTTTATTCAACAGAAAAACGGAACATTTACCGGCCAAACGCTACCCACAAATTCGCTCGAATTGGCTCAGGAAGACGTGGCCGCCCTGTTTTTTGACGCTGACGGGGATGGCGACCTGGATCTGTACGTGGTTACGGGCGGCAACGAGTTTACACCCAACACGCCCGAATTGGCGGATCGCTTCTATCGCAACGGTGGAAACGGAAATTTCACCAAAGACCCAACGTTGCCCAACCTGACCGAAAGTGGTTCCTGCGTGACAGCGGGCGATTTCGATCTCGACGGCGATTTGGATCTCTTTGTGGGTAGCCGGATGATTCCGGGGCAGTACGGCATTAGTCCGAGCAGTTATTTGTTGATCAACGACGGAACGGGCACCTTCAAGGCACAAACCAAACGCTTCCTGCCCAGTGCCGAACTCGGCATGATTACCGACGCGCTCTGGGTCGATCTCGACGGCGATCGTTTTCCCGAACTCCTCACCTGCCAGGATTGGGGGCCGTTGACCGTTTATAAAAATGAACGGGGCCGCAAACTGACGCCCATGCCGCTACCGCAAAGCGACGGATTTTGGAACCGCCTGCACGCCGCCGACGTGGATGGCGATGGCGACATGGACTTACTGGCCGGAAACCTGGGCCTGAATAATCGCCTAAAAGCCAGCCCTGAACATCCCGCCGAGTTGGCCATCAACGATTTTGACCGCAACGGAACCACCGACCAAATCATTTCGTGCGTAAGTGAAAATGGTAAAGTCTATCCGATGATCCTGAAGCCCGATTTGCAGAAAGCCATTCCGAGCATCAAAACGCGCTTTCTGAAACACACCGATTACGCCGAAAAGACCCTCGACGAATTGTTTGACGAAAAAGCCCGCGAAGGGATGGTCAAACGGCAGGCGGTACAATCGGCTTCGTGCCTACTCACAAATGACGGCAAGGGTAATCTGACCATAGCCCCATTGCCACTCGAAGCGCAACTCTCGCCGGTTTTTGGCATCGAAACCCTCGACTACGACACCGATGGTAAACCCGACGTGCTGCTGACGGGCAATTTCTACGACGTACTGCCCGAAATTGGCCGGTATGACGCCAGTTTTGGCACCGTGCTGCGGGGCTTGGGTGGGGGGAAATTTGCGGTCGTACCCCATGCGGAAACCGGTTTTTTTGTACGCGGACAAGTACGACGGATGCGCCAGGCCAGGACGACCAACGGCCAGACTTACGTGATTCTGGCCAAAAATAACGACGCAGTGGAGGTGTTTTCGGTACTTCCGGCCAAGAGGTTGTTGAGCGGAGTAAAAACAAGATAAGTAATCGCGCGGAAGTAACGGGTATTATTTTTTGGTGGAGGAACCCGTCGGACCGGGCGTCCCCGACGACTTTTTTGCCGTCCGGCGGGTGTCACGTCCGACGGGTAAAACAAACTAATTTTGCGCACTTACTTACATTGAGAACTCGGTGCATCTCGGCGGTCCGCCGCGCGGTGTAACAACCTCTTCACTCAATAAAATGCCTCCGCAAATTCAGGATGACAGTGGGGGTGTAGTTGGATAATTCAGACATGATTTTTCAAAAAACGATTCTCCCAACGCTGACCGCTCTGGCCCTGCTCGCTCTCGCCGCCTGCCAGCGCAAACCCACTGAACCGGCGCTGTTTAGTCAACTCGACTCGACCAAAACGGGCGTCGGTTTCAGGAATGATTTGCCCGAAAATGACAAACTCAATATCCTCGAATACCTCTATTATTACAACGGCGCCGGGGTATCGGCGGGCGATGTCAACAACGATGGTTTAACGGACCTGTACTTTGTGTCGAACCGGGCTTCCAGCCGGGGCAAGAATAAACTCTACCTCAACAAAGGCAATTTTACGTTTGAAGACGCCACCGAAAAAGCGGGCCTCGCTGGCTTCGCTGATTGGCAAACCGGCGTGACGATGGCCGACGTAAACGGCGACGGATGGCTGGATATTTACGTGTGCGCGGTCAGCAATTACAAGGGGTTGGAAGGCTCTAACGAGTTGTACATCAACAACCAGGACGGCACCTTCACCGAAAAAGCGAGTGAGTACGGTCTTGATTTTCAGGGCTTCAGCACCCAGGCGGCATTCTTCGATTACGACCACGACAGCGACCTCGACTGCTACCTCGTCAACCACGCCGTGCATACCACCCGCGCGTACGACAAAGTCTCGACCCGCTACCTGCGCGACAACTCGGCGGGCGATGTGCTGTACCGGAATCCAGGAGTGGGGAGGGAGCGATCCGTCGCACGGGAGCGGGGAGTGAGGAGGAGTGAAAACTCTGCCCTCTCCACTCCTAAATCCGCACTCCCCACTCCTAAATTCATCAACGTCTCCGAAGAAGCTGGCATTTATGGGGCCGCGATGGGCTTCGGGCTGGGCATTGTCGTGGCTGATTTCGACAACGACGGCTGGGAAGATATCTACGTTTCCAACGATTTCCACGAAGATGATTATCTGTACCTCAACCAGCACGATGCGGCGGGCCGACACACGGGGTTTCGGGAAGCCATGCGCGAGCAGATGCAGCACCTGAGTCGGTTTTCGATGGGCTGCGATGCCGCCGATGTCAACAACGACGGGTACCCCGATTTGATGACGCTCGACATGTATCCGGCGGATGAAAAAGTTGATAAATCGTCGGGGGGCGAAGATCCTTACGACTTATTTTTGTATAAACTCAGTTACGGGTATTATTACCAATTCAGCCGTAACTGCTTGCAGATCAATCATCAAGGCCGGAAGTTCAGCGAGGTGGGTGCCTTCGCGGGCGTGGCGGCTACCGATTGGAGTTGGGCACCCTTGCTGGCCGATTTTGACAACGATGGCATCAAGGATTTGTTCATCAGCAACGGCATCGTGAAGCGTCCCAACGACCTCGACTACATCAAATTTCTCTCTGCCGACTCGGTTTACTACCAGATCACGCAGATGAAAACCAAGAAATTTGACCAGCCCTCCCTGGACATGATGCCTTCGGGGAAGGTTCACAACTACCTGTTTCGGGGGACGAAGGGGCTACAGTTTGAGGATAAATCGCTGGCCTGGGGGTTCTCGCAACCGAGCTTTTCCAATGGTTCGGCCTACGCCGATCTGGACAACGATGGTGACCTCGATCTGGTCACCAACAACATCAACGACCCGGCCGGAATTTTCAAGAACGAAGGCAGGCAGCTTTTCAAAAACAATTTTTTGAAAGTAAAACTGCAAGGTAGCGGGGCCAACCGATTTGGCGTGGGGGCCAAGGTAGTTTTGAAATCCGGCGGCCAAATGCAGGTGCAGCAGGTCATGCCCACGCGGGGGTTTTTGTCGTCGGTGGAGCCGGGGCTTACGTTTGGGCTGGGCAAAACGGCCCGGATCGACAGCCTGTTTGTGCTTTGGAACACCGGGCAAATGGAACTCCGTACCAACGTCAAACCCAACGCGACGATCACCCTGCGCCAGGCTGATGCGAGGTTGAACGCCGCTGATTTTCAGTGGAATCCGGTGACCAAGCCGTTATTCGAGGACCTGACAGCGAAAACTGTCCTACCCTATCGGCACCGGGAAAACGTACATTTTGACTTCAACCGGGAAAGCCTGATGCCCTTCCTGACCTCGACGGAAGGGCCGCGTTTGGCGGAAGGCGACGTAAACGGGGACGGTCTGGACGACGTTTACGCGGTAGGCGCCAAGCACCAGGCCGGAACGTTAGTAATTCAGAAAGCCGGTGGTGGCTTCGTGCCTTCCCGGCAACCGGCTTTCGACAAGGACTCAACGATGGAAGCGGTCGATGCCGCCTTTTTTGACGCCGACGGCGATAACGACCTGGATTTGTACGTGGTCAGCGGGGGAAATGAGTTTTTCAACAAAATGCCCGAACTCCTCGACCGACTCTATCTCAACGACGGCAGGGGCGGATTTGAATCCGCGCCCAAAGGCACCCTGCCGCCCATGTTCGACAACAAAAGTTGCGTACGCCCGGCCGATTTTGACCGCGATGGCGACATCGATTTATTTGTCGGTGGGCGGGTAGTGGGCTATGCCTACGGCCAATCGCCCCGCTCCTATTTACTGGTCAATGACAAGGGAAATTTTAGCGATCAAACCGACCGCCTCGCGCCCGAACTCCGCCGGGCCGGGATGATTACCGACGCCACTTGGGCCGACACGGACGGCGACAAAGACCTTGATTTGATGGTCGTCGGGGAGTGGATGGAGCCGAAATTATTCAGCAATGAAAAAAGTAGATTCTCAATTCTCAATTCTCAATTTTCAACCAGTTTGAAAGGTCTCTGGCACGCCGTCACGGCGGCGGATTTTGACGGGGATGGCGACGTGGATTTTGTGCTGGGCAACCTCGGCACCAACACTAAACTGCGCAAAAACGGCAATCGGTCCGGCCTCAGAATGTACGTCGGAGACTTCGATAACAGCACAAGCGTGGAGCAAATCGTGGCTTACAAAATGGTCGACTCCGAGGGTGACGAAGGCTGGTATCCGCTGGCCTCAAAAGATGAAATGGGCAAACAGCTACCGGGCATCCTCAACAAAAAGTACACGAGCTACAAGAAGTTTGCCGGGCAAACAGTCGACGATATTTTTGACAAAGGCCAATTGAAAAATGGCAGTATGCTGGAAATCAACACGTTTGAATCCGTGTATTTAGAAAATAAAGGAAGTAACCAGTTTACCGTGCGACCGCTGCCCGCCGAGGCGCAGTGGTCGCGGGTGTACAGCCTGCTTCCCACCGATGCCGACGGTGACGGAAAACTCGACTTGCTGCTGGGGGGTAATTTTTACGGCGTCAATCCGTACCAGGGCCGGTATGACGCCAGTTACGGATTGGTACTCAAGGGCGATGGAAAAGGCAACTTTCAGCCCTTGTCGTTGAGCGCCTCGGGCCTGTTGCTCGAAGGCGAAGTGCGCGACCTCCGAACCCTCCGCACCAAACAAGGTCCGTTGGTGCTGGTGGGCCGAAATAATTTACCGATGCAGGTGTTTAGGAAGAAATAGTTTGAAGGTTTGACAGGTTAAATTAACCTCAAACCTTCAAACCTCAAACCTGTCAAACCTCAAACCTTCAAACCTCAAACTACTTTGACTCTCCAAATCTTCCCGGCCTACGAAGCCCTCTCGCAAGCTGCGGCGGCGGCCATTGCGGCGGTAGTTCGTCAAAAACCCGAGGCCGTGCTTTGCCTGGCTTCGGGTCACACGCCCGAGGGTACCTTCCGGCATTTAGTGAAGATGGCCGCCGACGGTGATCCCGATTTTAGCCGCTGTATCTTCATCGGGCTGGACGAATGGGTGGGCATCGCGCCGTACAATCCGGGAAGTTGCTACTTTTTCGTTCATGAAAACCTGTTCAAACCGCTGGGGATTCAACCCGAACGAATCCATTTTTTCAACAGCCTCGCCCCTGATTTATTGGCCGAATGCCAGCGCATCGACGACGTGGTGGCCCGGCTCGGCGGCCTCGACCTGATTTTGGTGGGCGTGGGCCTAAACGGGCACATCGCCATGAACGAACCCGGCACCCCCTGGAATTTGTACAGTCACGTCATCGCTCTGCACGAAACGACCATTACCGTTGGGCAAAAATATTTTGAGCAACAAACGCCCTTGAACAAGGGCATCACGGTTGGGCTGCGGTACGTACAGGAAGCCAAACAAGCGATTTTAATCGCGAGCGGCCGCAAAAAAGCCGACATTCTTCGGCAGGCGTTGGAGGAGCCACCCACGGAACAATTACCCGCCAGTATTTTTCAGCAAATCCCTGACGGCCGGGTGCTACTCGATGAAGACGCAGCGGCGGAATTGGCCGCGCTAAATTTATAAAGTTTTTCGTTGAAAAATCTTCGTATACGCCCAGACGGTACCGTCTGGGCGTTTTTTTATGAACCTTACATAAATATTTAGCTTTCAATTGGTTAGGCGTTTGATTTTGCCAAAAAAAACCTCTACCGTTGTTGAAGCGGCAACCTCGAAAAGACGTTTTTACGTAAGACCCGACTTCAACTTAAACAGGCGTTATTCCCCGGAAAGCCGCTGTTTTTGGCAACACCAATAAAATCTCTTATCATGAAAAAGAATGTACTCCAATCCCAGCGGTGCCTTTGGGTGCTACTGGGCGGGCTGCTGAGTGTGCAGGTTGCACTGGCCCAGATTGCTACGGTCGGTGTGACCGGCTTTTCGGCAGGGCCGCCGCGCAATGTGCCGCTGGCCTTCACCCCTAACGGGCAGCCCGTTGTGGCTTACAGCGACGGAGCCTTTAGTGGGAAGGTGGTCGTGCAGCGGTTTTCAGCGGGCATCTGGAACCCGGTCGGCTCCCCAACTGGAATCTCCCTGGGCATCAACTTCGTGCAACAGGTTTCACTGGCCATCAATCCCGCCAACGGCGACATTTTCGTGGCCTACAAAGAAGGCAATAACGTGTACGTTCAGCGCTGGAACGGTGTAGTGTGGGGCTTTGTCGGGGCGCCTCTGCCCAGTGGTTCCAATGGTGAGATTTCGATCGCGCTTTCGCCCTCCGGCGTTCCTTTCGTGGCCTACCAGTCATCACCCGGCATCGTCGTCGTGCAGCGATGCCCGGCCGCTACCTGGCTCCCGGTTGGTTTGCCCTTGTCGGCTGGTGCGTCGAGCCAGCCTTCGCTGGTGTTTACTCCTTCCGGCAGTGGCCTTTACGTTGCTTTTGTCGAGACTGGAATCGGAATCACCGTTAAGCGGTTCATTACCGGCGTATGGAATTTGGTGGGGGTTTCGCTCGGTACGCCGGGTATTGTAAGCAACCCCTGCCTGGCCTTCGGGGCCTTTCCGTTTCCTCACGTAGGTTACCAGGAAGGTCCGGCCATCCGGGTGCAACGATTTCTCTTTGGTTGGACTGTGGTTGGTCCGCCGGGTTTCCCGGGTCGCGTTCAAACCAACACCTGGCTGGGCGTTTCGCAGTTGGGCACCCCCGTTGCGGCGTACCAGGACGGCACCATCAAGGCCAGTGTGCAGCACTTTTCTGCGGGTACCTGGCAGATTCTCGTCGGGCTGGGGGCGTTTTCTTCGGGCTTGGTCGAGTTTCCGGCACTGGCATTCCGGCCCACCAACGACAACCTCTACGTGTCGTATCGCGACATCGGTCTGGGACCGGATCGGGCCACGGTCAAGCGCACCACGCCCGCCGGGCGGAGCCTGTTTTTGCGGGAAATCGCCGAAGAAGAACCGGTAGGCCCGTACCCGAATCCCATCGTGGGCCGGTCGTTCTACGTGCCGGTGGACGATGCTCCCAACGCTCGTCTCAACCTGACCGACCTGCGGGGAATCTCCCAACCCTACTGGAGTGTAGCTGAATCGGATAAATTGATTCACGTCCTGCTCGACGCCCCCCTGCCTCCCGGCATTTACCTGCTGCGGGTAGCCGCGCCCGACACCCCCGACCGCTTGCATAAACTGCTGCTAACCGACCAGTAAGTAGCTGGTTATTAAGTGTTTTTCTTTAGTACATAACTTAAGTTGTGTGTATTGGTTTAAGAGGTTATTACACCGTGCGGCGGACCGCGGTGTAATAACCTTCCTGACCAGTTCACGTAACCTCTTGGTGCGTTGGCGATTTCAACAGCCTGACCTGGTCGGTCATCACGCCCCACACGGCTCGGAGGCCATTATCCCGGCCTGGCCCTTTGATCCTCTTTGTTCAGAGTGGCAAGACTGGATTTTCCGTCGAGATCGACGAACAGAATCAGAGTAGTAGCTTGGTAGATAAGTATTTGTATTGTCGAAGCAAAATTTTCACGGTAGTCAACACGGTCCTTGTAAAGTTTCGTAACATCCCCGTAACACACCAGCCCCAAACTTCACAATCCCTTCATTTAAAAGAAACACCCAGCTAACAACATACTTCTACGTTTGCAGGCGAAAACCCTTCCCCTGAAAACGTATGAAAAACCTTCTACAGAAGGTCGTGCGGACATTTACCTACGTCTGCACCGTCCTGTTTCTCCCGATTTGCTTACTGACCTGCTCCCCGATTGCCCAAGCCCAGGATCGCGTCGTGACTGGTAAAGTCACCGCCGCCGACGACAACCAACCCCTCGCCGGTGTAGCCATTCGGACCAAAGGCACCACGCGGGGCACCACCACCGATGCCAGCGGCAGTTACCGCCTGAGCGTCGGCAATGCGGCCACGCTGGTGTTTACCTTCGTCGGCTATGCCACCCAGGAAGTAGCCGTGGGCAACCAAACCACCATCAATCTTTCGTTGCAAATCGACGCTTCCCAACTTTCGGAAGTGCTCGTGACGGCCCTGGGTATTAAAAAAGACGCCCGCAACAACGGCACGTCCATCCAGGCGCTCGACGGGAGTGCGGTTTTGAAAGCCCGCGAACCCAACCCAATCAACGCGCTGGTGGGTAAAGTAGCCGGGCTAACCATCGGGGCCAGCGCCGAAATGCTCCGCCGCCCCAACGTGTTGTTGCGGGGAAATAGTGACGTTTTGTACGTCATCGACGGTGTGCCCATCAACTCGGATACCTGGAACCTCAGCCCCGACGACATCGAAACCTACACGGTACTCAAAGGCGCTTCCGCCTCGGCACTGTACGGGTTTCGGGGAAAAAACGGGGCCATTTTGATTACAACCAAACGCGGCTCGAAAGACAAGCGCGGCTTTTCGGTCGACGTGAACACCAGCCAGATGTTTGACAACGGGTTTCTGGCCATCCCGAAAGTGCAGGATGAATACGGCCCCGGCGACCACGGCGTGTACGCCTTCGTGGACGGGCGCGGCGGCGGACTCAACGACGGTGACTACGACGTGTGGGGGCCGCGCTTCTCGGGCCAACTCATCCCGCAGTACGACAGCCCCATCGTGGAAGGGAAAACCTTCACGACCACGTTCCCGCGTGAGCCAAACGCCATCACCTTCACCGGCAACCGCCAACCCACGCCCTGGGTGGCGCGGGGCAAGGACAACCTGACGCGCCTTTTGCAAACCGGCGTACTGTCAACCAACAACATCGCCATTTCGTCGTCGGGCGAGAAGTACGACCTGCGCTTCTCGGTGTCGCACAACTACCAGCGCGGTATCGTGCCCAACACCAAACTCAACAGCACGACCATCAAGATTTCGAGTGGTTACAGCTTCACGCCCAAACTGCGTTTTGAGGCCGATATTCAGGCTAACCGCCAGTACACGCCCAACATTCCCGACGTGAACTATGGGCCTAACTCACTGATTTACAACGTGATAATTTGGGGTGGGGCTGATTGGGATATTGACGAACTCAAAAACTATTGGCAGCCCGGCAAGGAAGGTACCCAGCAGATTTACGCCGAATACCAGCGCTACAACAACCCCTGGTTTACGGTGAAAGAATGGCTGCGCGGACACCACAAAACCGACATCATCGGCCAAACTTCGCTGCGTTACTCGATTGCGCCGGGCCTCGAAGCCACACTCCGCACCCAGATTTCGACCTGGAATTTGCTCCGTACCGAGAAATTTCCCTACTCGGCTACCTCGTACGGACGGGAGGAATCGAAGGGTGACTACCGCGAAGACCGCCGCAACCTGATCGACAACAACACGGATTTGCTCTTGAAATACGACCGGCGGATCAATTCGACCTTCAACCTGAGCGCGGTGGCCGGAGCCAACCTGCGGATTTTTAACTACAACTCCAGCTACGTTACGACCAACTACCTCAACGTGCCGAACGTGTACACGTTTGCCAACTCGGCCAACCCGTTGATTGCCTCCAACTACACCGCTGATATGCGCGTACTCTCGGCGTACTACTCGGCTGACCTGACGTTCAAAGACGTGCTCACGCTCTCGACCACGGGCCGGGTGGACAAACTTTCGACCCTGCCCAGGGGAAATAACACGTTTTTCTACCCCTCGGTGGCCCTCAGCACGGTGGTATCCGACTACGTGAAACTGCCCTCGGCGATTTCGTTTCTGAAACTGCGTGGCTCGTTTGCCAACGTGAAAGACGCCCTCACGCAATCGACCATCGGCGTACCCAACTGGTCGGTGGGTTACGGCGAGCAGTATAATTCGTCGTACGACGGCCCGACCTACCAGAACTCGGCGGTATACTCCACCCCGCTGACGTACAACAACGCCCCTGCCGCCTACTTCGCCAACACGCTCAACAACCCCGACATCAAGCCCAACACGACCTCGCAGTTTGAAGTGGGACTGGATGCACGGTTCCTGCGCAACCGGCTCGTGTTTGACGCCGCCTACTTCATCAGCAATGACGGGCCACGTATTTTCAACCTGCCCATTTCAGAAACCACCGGCTACTCCTCGGCGCTGGTCAATGGCATCAAAACCCAGAAAAAGGGCCTGGAACTCTCGCTGACGGGCAAAGTGCTTCGCAATCCGGGCGGACTGAATTGGGACGTGCTTGTCAACTGGTCGACTTACAAAGAAGTGTTCAAGGAATTTTACCCCGGCGTAACTTCGCTCAATACCTTCTTTAAAGTCGGCGACCGCGTCGATAAATACTACACCCGCACGTTCGTGCGTGCCCCCGACGGCCAGATTATCAACGACGCGGGCGGGCGGCCCATCCAGGGCACGGTGGGCCAGTACGTGGGCAACATCAATCCCGACTGGGTCTGGGGCATCAACAACCGCTTCAGCTACAAGGATTTCACGTTCAGCTTCCAGTTCGACGGACGCGTGGGCGGGGTCATTTCCAACTACGTGCAGGAGAAAACCTACGCCGGAGGTCGCATCATTAACACGGTGGAGGGCGACCTGGGCGCGGCCCGGATCAACGACACGAAAGGCATCAAATCGTACATTGGCGAGGGCGTGCAAATCAGCAACGGGGCTAAACTCAACTACGACGCCGACGGTTTCGTGACCAATTTCGCCGAGGTGCAGTTCAAGCCCAACGCCACCGCCGCCTTCGCCCAGGACTACGTGGCCCGGCGCTTCGGCTTCGCCGGTGGCAACATCATCAGCCGCAGTTTCACCAAACTCCGCGAGGTGGTCATCGGCTACAACCTGCCTCAATCGCTGCTGAGCCGGGTGGGCGTGAAGCAAGCCTCCATCTCGGTGGTGGGTCGCAACCTGCTCTATTTTGCCGAGAAAAAAGACATCGACATCGACCAGTTCATCGGTAATGGCCGCTCCGACCTGCAAACCCCCACGACCCGGCGGTACGGTGTGAATTTGAATTTGACGTTCTAAAAAAAAACAAAAAAGAAAACAACTTCACCACCCCCGTCATTGCGAGCGGAAGTGCCCACACCGCGCGAAGCGAGGACTGGACACCGAAGCGAAGCAATCCCTTGCCGAAGACCGAGATAACTCAAGCTGAGAACTCCTCTTCCTGAAACTATCC